>NZ_LMCJ01000050.1:0-8328 GCF_001623085.1 Pseudovibrio sp. W74 | reverse complement strand
TGGCGCTCTACCGCTCCAAGAACGGTGGCCGCTCTACTTATACCTGGTACGAGTCCAGCATGGATGAAGAGCTGGAACGTCGCCGCGAGCTGGAAACAGAGATGATCCGTGCGCTCAAGCTCGACGGCTTCTCAGTCGTGTATCAGGCTCAGGTTGGTCTGGCAGACAACAAACTCAAAGCTTTTGAAGCCCTGCTTCGTTGGGTCCATCCGGAAAAAGGCCGTATCTCACCAGAAGTCTTTATCCCAATTGCAGAAGACACAGGCCTTATTGAAGCGCTCGGCGAATATGTGCTCAAAAAAGCTTGTACTGACGCGGCAAGTTGGGCTGACACAAGCCTGAAAGTCGCCGTCAACTTCTCGCCTGCACAGTTCAAGACCGGATTGATCGAGCAGAAGATTTCAGAAGCCCTCGAAGAATCTGGTCTGGCACCTGAGCGCCTTGAGATCGAGATCACCGAAAGCCTTCTGATTGCCGATACCACCAGCGTGGTGAAGTCGCTCAAGAAGATCGGGAACATGGGCGTGTCCATCGCCATGGATGACTTCGGCACTGGCTATTCTTCCCTAAGCTACCTTTCTCGCTTCCCGTTCAACAAAATTAAGATCGACCGCAGCTTCATCATGAACATCGGCAAGGATGCCCACACCGACGCAATCGTTGCTGCGATTATCGGTCTTGGCCGTTCACTTGACGTATTGATCACAGCAGAAGGCGTTGAAGAAGAAATGCAGGCCCAAATCCTGCGAGCCGGCGGCTGCGATATCGTTCAAGGTTATTACTTCGGCAAACCATCTAACGTTGATCCGGCCAATCCGCACGCAAATGTCCGCTGCACGCTTGGAACACAAGAGGCCAAGCAGATTGAAGCTGCCTACGTCGGATAACCTCTCAAATAAGCCTAGCGAGAATAGCAGGATATCTCTCGCTAGGTGCAGCACGCTACCTTGACACAAATGACCCGCGCTTGGGATTCGCTGTGAGGTAGCTATGGCAGACAAGAGCAATGCAAATACTGAGGACATGAGCGAAGAGGAGGATCTTGCGGAGATTGCACGGCCCTTCCACTACTTGTCGTTCTTCCAGCTACTTCAATCCCTCATTACAGCTCTCTTGCTGGGCGTCGTCGCACTCATCTCTCTGGAAGTGCTCATGTCACCCATTCCAGAATCTGCATTACGGCCCATGCTGATCTGGCTTGCACTGGCATTCTTCTTCGTCGTAATCGTCGTGCCGAAAAACTTCACACTCGGCTTTTTGTGCATGTTGCTCTGCCAACTTGTCGCCTGGCGGATTGCCTCACTTTATTATGCATACCTGCTCAGCTGGCCGCTTGCCTTTGCCTTCTTCGTCAATCTCATCTGGTTCCTCAGCACAATCCAGCGCAATTCATTTGAGACCGCAGGCCGTGGCCTGACACTTTGGCAATGGCAACTCACCTTCTTCCGCATTCTGGTTGGCTTTGTGATGGTGCCACACTTCACCGACAAGTTGTTTGCCGGGTCTCTCCCTTACATGGAGCATGTAGAGTTCTTCTCCCTACTCGGTTATCCCGACCCTGCAATGATTATTGATGCCGCAGGCTTGGCAGAACTGGCCATTGCAATTGGTATCGGCCTCGGGCTGCTCACCCGTCTCTCTTGCTTCTTCGCAGCCGCCTATATCTTGTTTGCAGCAACATTGAGCGGGGCGCTGGAGCACGGCTTTGTCTCCTTTGCCACAGCCGTCTCATGGGAGTTGCCGCTGATCTTGTTTGCGTCTTATCTTAGCTTCACCACCACAGGAGGGGGAGAATTCTCCATAGATGGCGCATTGCGCAGAACAGGTAAGATGCCCGGATGGATCAAACTGCTCATGGGAGACACAGGCCTCGCCCACAATGAGCATGTCGATTGAGTAAGCGATAACTGGTTCCCGCTGCGATCACATTACATTGCAGCGGCAGAACGAGCGGCCTGATCGTAGTGACCTGACACACTGCGCAAAACAGATGCAAGCCGGGACAGCTCGGCTTCATCAAGCCCAAGCTCTTTCACGGGCTTCACCAGCAAGGCATCACGCAGCTGCTTGTAAGCATCACAAAGCGCACGACCTTCCTCTGTAATCTCGGCAATTTTCTCCTTACCGCGCTTACCGGATTGCACAAGGCCAGCCTTCTCCAGCTTTTTCAAAGCGTAAGACACCGTGTGCGTGTCCTCAATGTTCAGAACGAGACACAGATCAGCCAGCGTTTTTGATCGCTCACGGTGATTGACCGAGTGAAGCACAAGCGTTTCCAGAGGGGATAACCCCTCCTGTCCTGCAGCTGCCATGCATCGCACCATCCAACGATGATAAGCATTCACCATCATCGTCACCGCAAATTCCACCTCAGACAGTGCGGGCAATTCACCCGATGCAAGGTGCGATGAGGACACGACCGGTCCAACGCCCAGCCCACCAGTATTTTTCTGCTCTAAAGCATCACTCATTTTTGACCTCACAACCACCAAGTTAGAATTGCGCAGATTCGCACCATCTCGCGCAACATAATGTCGAGAGTTTACGTAGATCACACAACCTCTCTTAAAAGACCAGTCCACGTAATTTTCAATACCAATCGCTGCGTTTCTCCTGACTCTCACATATTCACATTGACAATATGTCTACATTTTGTAGGTGTATCACAGAATAAGATTTCAAATCGAGGTGGGACAAAACATGACAATGGGCAAGTGGGACTTCTGGATCGACCGCGGCGGCACCTTCACGGATATCGTTGCACGCACACCTCAAGGAGAAATACGCGCCCATAAAGTCCTCTCCGAAAACCCTGAGGCCTACAAAGACGCCGCCATTCAGGGCATTCGCGACCTCATGGGCGTTGCCAAAGACACCCGCATCCCGTCCGACCAGATCCGGGCAGTAAAGATGGGCACCACAGTCGCCACCAACGCACTGCTGGAACGTAAGGGGGACCGCACCCTTCTGCTCATCACCAAAGGCTTCCGCGACGCTCTGGAAATCGGCTATCAGGCCCGCCCGGACATCTTCGCCAAAGAAATCATCAAACCAGAGCTGCTCTACGATCAGGTTCTGGAAGCTGATGAGCGCGTCCGCGCTGATGGCACTGTTGAAGCGGCTCCGGACCTTGACCAGATCAAAGCCCAGCTCGAAGCAGCCTACGCTGACGGCACACGCTCCATCGCTATCGTCTTGATGCATGCCTATGCCTTCCCTGAGCACGAGAAGCAGCTGGCGAACATCGCGAAGCAGGTCGGCTTCCCGCAGATTTCCGTCAGCCATGAAGTCTCCCCGCTCATGAAGCTGGTAGGCCGTGGTGACACGACTGTTGTTGACGCTTACCTCTCCCCAATCCTGCGCCGCTATGTGGATCAGGTTGCTGGTGAACTCGACATCCAGAAAACCGACTGCCGTCTCATGTTCATGCAGTCCTCCGGCGGTCTGACCGACGCCTCCCTCTTCCAGGGCAAAGACGCTATTCTCTCCGGCCCGGCTGGCGGTGTTGTTGGCGCAGTCGAAACCTCCAAAATGGCGGGCTTCGAAAAACTCATCGGCTTCGACATGGGCGGCACCTCTACTGACGTCTCCCACTTCGACGGCGAGTTTGAGCGCGCCTTTGAAACCGAAGTGGCTGGCGTTCGCATGCGTGCGCCGATGATGATGATCCACACCGTTGCGGCGGGTGGCGGTTCAATCCTCCATTACAAAGACGGTCGCTTCCAGGTTGGTCCAGATTCCGCTGGAGCAAACCCGGGACCGAAGTGTTACCGCCGCGGTGGCCCACTCACCGTCACCGACGCCAATGTCATGACGTCCAAGCTCAACGCCTCCTACTTCCCGAAAATCTTCGGTCCAGATCAGGACGAGCCGCTGGCAATCGAAGAAGTCAAAGCAGCCTTCAACGCGCTCGCCGCTGAAATCGGTGATGGCCGCACTGGCGAGGAAGTCGCAGAAGGCTTCCAGAAGATCGCCGTTGAGAACATGGCTAACGCCATCAAGAAGATCTCCGTTCAGCGCGGCTATGACGTCACCGAATACGCCCTCACCTGCTTTGGCGGTGCTGGCGGCCAGAGCGCCTGCATGGTTGCCGACAGCCTCGGCATGAAAACCGTCATCGTGCACCCGCTCTCCGGCATCCTCTCTGCTTACGGCATGGGCCTTGCGGATATCCGCGCCACCCGTCAGCAAGCGGTCGTTAAAGAGCTGGACACCGACAATCTGACAGCTCTTGCAGACCTCGCTCAGCGCCTTGCAACAGACGCGAAAACAGAAGTCGAAAATCAGGGCGTTGCAGAAGACGAGCTCTCCATCCTTCCGCGTGCGCACCTGCGTTATGACGGCACCGACACCCCAATCGCGGTGGATCTGAACACCGGTGATCTCGATGCCATGGTCGCCGCCTTCACCCAGAACCACATCAAACAGTTCGGCTTTGCCTACGAGAACAAGACCATCGTGGTCGAAGCACTCGAAGTGGAAGCCATTGGTGGTGGCGCTGGCCTTCAGGAACCAGACGAAGCACTGGCAGCAAATGCCCCGGCAATTGCAGAGCAGACCCAATTCTACGCAAACGGCAAATGGCAGGATGCGTCCATCCTCAAGCGCGATGCGTTCCAGCCGGGTATGAAGCTGCAAGGCCCTGCCCTCATCATGGAACCACACGCCACCATCGTTGTGGAAACGGGCTGGCATGCGCAGGTCAACGCCAAGAACCACATCATTCTAACCCGCACCATTCCGCTGGAGAGGAAAGTCGCTCTCGGCACCACCGCAGATCCGGTGATGCTGGAAGTGTTCAACAACCTCTTCATGTCCATCGCGGAACAGATGGGTGTAACCCTTCAAAACACCGCCTACTCCGTAAATATCAAAGAACGCCTCGACTTCTCCTGCGCGGTCTTTGACCAAAACGGCGCGCTGGTAGCAAACGCACCGCACATGCCGGTGCATCTCGGGTCCATGGACCGTTCCGTTGAGGCGATCATCTCCCTCAACAAAGGCAGGATCAAACCGGGCGATGTATTCGCACTCAACGCTCCTTACAACGGCGGCACCCACCTGCCGGATATCACCGTTGTCTCTCCGGTGTTTGATGACGACGGCAAGGAAATCCTGTTCTGGGCAGCCTCCCGTGGTCACCACGCTGATGTCGGCGGCTCCGCTCCGGGCTCCATGACCCCACTCGCCACCAAGGTGGATGAAGAAGGCGTCTTGATCGACAACTTCAAGCTGGTGGACCAAGGCGACTTCCGCGAAGAAGCTCTGGTCGAACTGCTCACCAACCACAAATATCCGGTCCGCAACGTGCATCAGAACGTGGCCGACCTGAAAGCCCAGATCGCCGCTAATGAGAAGGGCGTTCAGGAACTGCGCAAGATGACAGACCACTTTGGTCTGGAAACCGTGCAGGCCTACATGGGCCACGTGCAGGACAATGCTGAAGAAAGCGTTCGCCGTGTGATCGAAGCACTCTCCGACAGTTCCTACGAATATCCAACGGATCAGGGCTCAACCATCAAGGTCAAGATCACCGTTGATAAGGACAAGCGCGAAGCAACTGTTGATTTCACCGGCACCAGCCCGATGAAAGAGAACAACTTCAACGCACCGGAACCTGTCACCCGCGCCGCTGTGCTCTACTGCTTCCGCGTCATGGTGGAAGGCCACATTCCGATGAATGCAGGCTGCCTGCGTCCAATCAACATTGTGGTGCCGGAAGGCTCCATGCTGCGTCCGCATTATCCGGCAGCAGTTGTGGCAGGCAATGTAGAAACCTCGCAGCACATCACCAACGCGCTGTTCGCAGCTCTCGGTGCCATGGCGAATTCACAAGGGTCCATGAACAACCTGACCTTCGGCAACGACACCTACCAATATTACGAGACCCTGTGCTCCGGCTCTCCAGCTGGCCCGGGCTTCAACGGTACTGATGGCGTCCACGTCCACATGACCAACTCACGCCTCACCGACCCGGAAGTTCTGGAGTTCCGCTATCCTGTGTTGCTGGAAGACTTCCACATCCGCAAGGAAACAGGCGGCAAAGGCAAGTGGCATGCAGGTGACGGCACCAAACGCACCATCCGCTTCCTGGAAAAGATGGACTGCGCAATCCTGGCCTCTCACAGAACCATCGCTCCAAAAGGCATGCAGGGCGGCGAAGATGGCCAGAAGGGCCGCACCTACGTGCGCCGCAATTCCGGCCAGATGGAAGAGCTGAAAGGCTGCGACCAGACAATTCTGGAAGCCGGCGAAGCCATCACAGTCGTCCCCCCAACCAGCGGCGGCTGGGGCACCCCAGAATAGGCAAACAAGCCACTGAACCCACCAACGCCCGGCTCACCCAGCCGGGCGTTTTTATTTTGCATTAAAAAAAGGAACCACATTGCTTTCAGTGCTTTGCGTTTCGAATTTTATAGATATGATCATCTCTAAAATTTCCAAACTAACACGTAGCTTACTGGCAATCGCAGACGGTGTAATACCCAACTCTCTCTGCAACATTTCTAAAGCATCTGGTAACAACTCTGGAGTTTCAGATCTTACATTGTCGTCATAACGCTCGACTTTTGTTTGACCACTCTTGTTCAGCCAGACATTTCCACCTCGAAACTGTTGCGCAGAAATCAGGTCATTCTGGTGAGCTTTATACAAAATCGCACGTGCGCTCACGCCCCACCGAACCTTTAGTTTATAAATAAGACTCCAGTTCAGACGACGTCCTTTAAGGTCTGGGAATTCTGAAATAAAGGCCGCGCGAGGAAACAACAATTCACTTGCAAACCTATCAGCTTCACTCTCGGTAACGTTATCGCCCGTTACGACTCCCTCATGCAAAACAAAATGACCGCATTCATGAGCCAAATCAAAACGCATTCTACATACACTTTCCTTAGCGTCATTCCGCACAATTATGGGAAATTTTCGGCTAAGGGATAAAGCATCAACCTTATCTGAAACCCCACCAAAATGAGTTATGATTACACCCGCGTTTTCCAAGACTCTCGTCAAATTTGGAATGGGTCCACGTCCTAGCCCCCACAGGTTTCGACACTCAAAAGCATATTGCTCGATCTCTTGGTTGGAGTAACAATCTTTAGGATTGTCAGGATTAGGAAAATTGGCTGCAGGTAGCTCTAGGAAACTATGAATTATTTCAACTAATTGCTCAAAGATAGAACCATACGCAGCCACTCTATTTGCGACACCTACAGGCGTAGTCTTCCGCTTACGAAAATGGCATTGTTCTACTCTCACCTCATTCGTGAGAGGTGAGGAAAAGAAGGCCTTTTCGACTGCTAAAACTTCTCGGAGTACATTCAATACATCTGTTGCAGGCTCTCGAACATCGCTTTCCAACTGATGTATAAACTGCCTTGAAACACAGGCTTTCTCGCCTAACTCTTGCTGAGTTAGCCCATGTAGAAGGCGGGCTAACCTTAATTTTTCGCCATAAAAATGGCACTTATCATTCATCGTTTACACTGACAGCAGTTATTTGTTTCTTCAACTTAATTGGTACTTTGGGTGTCTGACTTGCTTCTGGTGGGCTGTCTAACACGGCGTCCAATCTTATAGTTTTGTCTTCTAGCGGGATATTCCAAATCGACACAATGTTCCCGTTCTTGCTATGCCCTGCAAAATACATTTTATCAGCAGCATGCATACAGAATGCTTCAATCACTATAAACCATGAAATAGATGATTGCAGAGCTAGGTCAGGGAACATCTCATATTGTCGCGCGGCCTCTTCTGATGGAACAAGCTTTCCATAAGGCATCAAATCATCGAGGCTTTTTCGTATAAATCTTACTGGAACACCGTTGATCGCGAAAGTAAACTTCTTGTCGTGAGTGAGGATAGATAAACCTTCAATAGCTTCAGCTTCTGAAAGCTCTATCAATCTTGAACGACAACACTCGTAACAACGAACTCCCAAAGACAGATTCGTATCGCCTAACTCTTCATTGTGAAGATCTATAACTTCACCACGAACAGTTTTAAAGGCTTGAGCAATAGCTTCAATTGTATCTTTTGATAATTGTGGATTCACTTCCCAAGGCGTCGGCTTCATTCAAAATTCCTCTAACTTGAATGAAACTTACAGTATGCTTTTTATTAATTTTGTCAAGCAATGCGATTGTTGACAAGCTGTAATAAAAAATGTCAATCGTTTCAGCATCTAGATATGCCCCTCTTGATATTTCACCAAACACCAGTAGCACCACATGGCATCCCATGCAGTGGTGAAGCTAGAGTTCCCGATAGTCGGGATGAGCAAGGCGGCAGGCAATGCCTGCGCTGTTTGTTAGTAATGAGTCTTCGGCA
>NZ_LMCJ01000049.1:0-843 GCF_001623085.1 Pseudovibrio sp. W74 | reverse complement strand
CTCTTTGATATTCCATGGATGCCGATCTATCTGGGTCTGGTGTTCGTGCTGCACTTCTGGCTTGGCATGCTGGCACTGGCCGGTGCGGTCATCATCCTCTCGCTGGTGCTTGCCAACGAGTTCATGAGCCGCGATCCCTCCAAAGAGCTGGCCTCGCAAAACGCACAGCGCAGCAACACCCGCTCTGGAGCACGGCGCAACGCAGAAGTGGTGCGCGCCCTTGGCATGAGCTCCACACTCACCAACAAATGGGATGAAACCAACGCCCGCTTTTATGATGCCCAGACCAAAGCAGGCGACCGCGCCTCGCTGTTCGCCACTGCCATCAAAGCCTTCCGCTTCCTGCTTGGTTCTGCCGTTCTAGCGGTTGGTGCCTGGCTTGCGATCCTTCAGGAAGTCTCTCCTGGTGTTATGATCGCAGCTTCCATCATCACCTCCCGTGCTCTGTCTCCTGTGGAGCAGGCTGTTGGCCAGTGGCGCGTGTTCATCGCAGCCCGTCAGGCCCGCGCCCGTTTGGAAAAATCACTGGAAGGTCTGGATGAGACCCCGCCAGAAACCGAACTGCCACTGCCAAGCAAGGCCCTCAATGTACAGCAGATCGCAACAGCGCCTCCCGGTGCTCGCGCAGTCACACTGGCTGGCGTCAACTTTGAGCTTAAGGCTGGCGATGGCATGGGCATTATCGGCCCGTCCGGCTCCGGCAAAACCAGTCTGGTCCGCGCGCTTGTGGGTGTTTGGCCTATCCTGCGCGGTGCCGTTCGTCTGGATGGCGCGGAGCTGAGCCAGTGGTCGGAAGATCGTCTGGGCACAGCAGTTGGCTACCTGCCGCAGGATGTGGAACTG
>NZ_LMCJ01000048.1:23816-29630 GCF_001623085.1 Pseudovibrio sp. W74 | reverse complement strand
GTCTTCCAACAGCCCAACCCAGCCTACGACACACTGACGGTCGCTCCGCCAGCAGCCCGTTACGTAGGCATGGGATTAGTATGGGCGCGGTTTGAGGCTGGGGGGATAAGTTTTTACGCAGCCGCATACAGAAACAAAAAAGCCCCGGCACATGGCCGGGGCTTTTCGTATTCCAGAGAGAACTCTGAATTACTTAAGGTCAACGCCGTAGAAGATGTGACCACCGAATGGATCGATCTTGTAGTTTTCGACCTTCACAGAAACTGGCTCAGAAACAACAGAGTGAGCGATGGTTGCCCATGGAGCTTCACGCTTGAAGACCACCTGTGCCTGCTCATAGAGCTTGGTACGCTCAGCAACGTCTGCAGTTACTTTCGCTTTCTGGATCAGGTCTTCAAACTCAGCGTTACACCACTGAGCGCGGTTTGAACCACCAACGCCGTCACAGCCAAGAAGAACTGCGAGGAAGTTGTCCGGGTCACCATTGTCACCAGTCCAGCCGAGCAGAACAGCACCGTCACGGTCTACCTCTTTAGAGCGCTTCAGGTACTCACCCCACTCGTAGGAAACGATCTCAACGTCAACACCAGCCTTTGCGAAGTCGCCCTGCATAACTTCAGCCATACGACGTGCGTTCGGGTTGTAAGGACGCTGAACAGGCATCGCCCAGATCTTCATCTTCAGATCTTTAACGCCTTCCGCTTCCAGAGCTGCTTTTGCAGCAACCGGATCGTATTTATCATCCTGAAGGTCAGCGTTGTAAGACCAGATGGTTGGTGGGATTGGGTTGGATGCCACTTTACCTGCACCCTGGAACACTGCGTCCAGAATTGCCTGCTTGTTGACAGCCATGTTCAGAGCCTTACGGACCTTCACGTTGTCAAACGGTGCAACCTTGGTGTTGTAAGCCAGATACCCAACGTTCAGGCCTTCCTGCTGCATGAGGTTGATCGATGGATCATCCTTCATTGCTGCAATGTCAGCTGGGTTTGGATAAGGCATTACGTGACATTCGCCAGCTTTCAGCTTTTGATAGCGCACGGACGCATCAGGAGTGATCGCGAATACCAGATTGTCGATTGGTGCTTTGCCAGCCCAGTAATCCGGGTTTGCTTTATAGCGGATCAACGCATCTTTCTGATAACCAACCAGCTGGAATGGGCCGGTGCCAACAGGGTTCTGATCGAATGCATCCTGATTGTCCATCATCTTCTCTGCGTATTCAGCAGAGTGAATGGAAGCAAAATCCATCGCAAGGTTTGCGATCATTGGAGCTTCTGGACGGGTCAGAACGAACTTCACAGTGTAGTCGTCTACCTTCACGATCTCTTTGATGAGATCAGGCATGGACATTGCGTTGAAGTATTCGTAGTTACCGCCGGAAACGCTGAAGTATGGGTTTTCTTTGTTGCCCTGACGGTCGAAGGAGAAGATCACGTCGTCCGCGTTGAAATCACGCGTTGGAGTGAAGTCTTTGGTGGTGTGGAATTTTACGCCCTTACGCAGCTTGAAGGTGTATTCCTTACCATCTTCAGATACGTCCCAGCTTTCAGCCAGTGCTGGAGCAATGCTTGTTGTACCGCGCTCAAATTCAACCAGCTTGTTGAAGATCTGGCGGGAAGACGCATCAAATGTTGTGCCTGCTGTGTAGAGCGCTGGTGTGAAGCCCTCAGGAGAACCTTCTGAGCAGTATACCAGTGTTTTGGCCATGCTTGGTGCAGCAAACGCCATTGTTGCAGCCAACACACTGCCCATAAGAATTGATTTTTTCATTTCTCGTGTCCCCAATCACCTAAAGTGAATGCAAAAGCCAAGGCCTTTGATCATTTATCGAAGCTGCTTGATGCAGTTCTTCTCATAGGATTTTGCAGCGCCACACCGCAGGCTCACCTCAAGCCTACGAACCTCTCCTCAAAGAAGAAGCCATGTTCAGAATGATTTCAGGAAGAAATAGCGCGGATAGAGCACAAAATAAGCCCCCCTCCGCTGCATCGTGTCCTCCCCAGCACACCCCATATGCAACAGCTGCAAACGGGAGTACCTTATACGTAATTCTCGGTAAAATCTCCTCTTAATTGCGCATTTTTCAAAGAAATTGTTTCAACATTGCACTGAATTGGGAAAATCGTTAATGAAATGACAAAGGGCGGCTCCCCGATGGGAACCGCCCTTTTATTTTTCAAACTACACAATCAGCTTAGTGAGAAGCAGCAAGCCGCGCTTTGATGTGAGCGATGTCTGCCTGAGGCGTCGCGTTGAACAGTGTCTGTGTATACTCATGCTGAGGATTTCCAAACACTTCGTCGCGCGTGCCGTACTCAACCACTTCGCCATAATACATCACCATGACCTTGTCCGCGATGTAGCGCACTACAGACAAATCGTGGGAAATGAACAGGTAAGTCAGGTTGAATTCATCCTGCAAATCTGCCAGCAAGTTCAGGATCTGAGCCTGAACGGACAGATCCAACGCTGAAACAGGCTCATCAAGAATGAGGAGTGACGGGTTGAGAACCAGTGCACGACCAATCGCAATACGCTGACGCTGACCACCAGAGAACATGTGCGGATAGCGGTTGAAATGCTCAGGACCAAGACCGACCTTGACCAGCATTTCCATCGCCTTGTCGCGGCGCTCGGCTGGAGACATGGTGGTGTTGATCATCAAAGGTTCAGTCAGAACGTCACCAACACGCTGGCGCGGGTTCAAAGACCCATACGGGTTCTGGAACACGATCTGCACCTTGGAACGCATGTCCTTGGACAGCTTTTCCCTTGAGATGTCGATCGGCTTGCCCTCAATGAGGAGCTCACCTGAGGTTGCCGGGTCGATCAACGTCAGGATACGTGCAAGTGTGGACTTACCGCAACCGGATTCTCCCACCACAGCAAGGGTTTTGCCGCGTTCCAGACTAAAGCTGATGCCCTTCAGAGCACGGTTAACATGCTCTTTTCCGAAGATACCTTCTTTGGTGCGATATTCGCGAACCAGATTGCGCGCTTCGAGGATGATATCGTCAGCCATTATGCAGCTCCTTCATCGCCGAGGTGAAAATCAGAGACCGTTGGCAAACGATCACCTGTTGCGTTTTCTGGAAGCGCGGAAAGCAGAGCCTTGGTGTACGGGCTCTTCGGGCTTTCAAAGAGTGAGAGAACATCTGACTCTTCCATCTTCTTGCCTTTGTACTGAACCACCACACGGTCAGCTGTTTCAGCAACCACTGCCATATCATGAGTGATCATGATCAGGCCCATGCCGCTTTCTTTCTGCAGATCAAGGAGCAGATCGAGGATCTGCTTTTGAATGGTCACGTCGAGCGCAGTTGTTGGCTCATCCGCGATCAGCAGCTTTGGCTTACACGCAATTGCCATGGCAATCATCACACGCTGACACTGACCACCAGACATCTGGTGTGGGTACTTTTTCAGCGCCTTCGCAGATTCAGGCATCCCGACGGAGTCGAGCAGCTCGATCGCACGGGTTTTGCGTTCACCACGGCTCATCGTGGTGTGCTCTTTGAGGGTCTCATCAATCTGAGCGCCCACAGTGAAGCATGGGTTCAAGCTTGCAATTGGCTCCTGGAAGATCATGGAAATATCTTTACCAATGATCTCGCGGCGCTTTTTTGCAGACATGGTCAGAAGGTCATAGCCTTCAAACTCCAGCTTGTCCGCCCACAGATGACCGTTGTTGGCCAGCAGGCCCATAACAGCCAACATGGCTACAGATTTACCAGATCCACTTTCACCCACAACAGCAAGAACTTCACCTGCGTCAACAGAATAGCTCACGCCATCCAGAGCCCGGAAACGTCCATCAACCGTGTCGAATTCAACCGTTAGGTTTTCAATTTCAAGAAGGGCCATCGTCAGCTCCTCTTCAGTTTAGGATCGAGAGCGTCACGCAGGCCATCACCGATCAAGTTGATTGCCAGCACTGTGGTTAAAATCGCAATACCCGGGAAAGTGACAACCCATGGCGCACGCAGGATGAACTCGCGAGATTCAGCAAGCATTGTGCCCCATTCCGGCTGAGGTGGCTGAGCACCCATACCGAGGAAGCCCAGAGCCGCTGCATCAAGGATCGCGGTGGAGAAGGAAAGCGCTGCCTGCACGATGAGTGGAGCCATACAGTTTGGCAGCACAGTCACGAACATCAGACGCAGAGTACCAACACCGGAAACACGCGCGGCCATCACATACTCACGGCTCATTTCGGACATCACTGATGCTCGGGTGAGACGCACATAGTATGGCTGCTGCACGATAGCGATCGCGATCATCGCGTTGAGGAGCGATGGGCCGAGAATAGCAACAAGCACCAAGGCCAGCAGCAAGGACGGAAATGCCAGAATGATGTCCATGATACGCATGATGATGGTATCAACCCAACCACCAAACGTACCGGCCACCAGACCGAGACACACACCAACAACAAGCGCAACAGATACAACCACCACACCAATGAAGAGCGAGAACTGGCTGCCGTAAATCAGGCGAGACAGCAGGTCACGCCCTACAGCATCTGTGCCAAGAACGTAGGACCAGCTTCCACCTTCCTGCCATGCTGGTGGCAGGAGCAGCGCATCGCGATACTGTTCGATTGGTGAATGAGGTGCAATAAAAGCTGCTCCCACAGCAATCACAACAAGCGTCAGGAAGAAGATCAGACCCGCAACAGCCCCTTTGTTGGTGCGGAAATGTCTCCAGAAATTGACGATAAGTTCAAACCGGGTATCCGGTCCGGAATTTTGTGTCACGTCAGCCATGATTTACTCCGTATGCCGAATTTTCGGATTAACCAGACCGTACATCAGGTCCACAATCAGGTTCACGATCATGACGATTGCAGCAATCATCAAAAGACCGCCCTGCACAACCGGGTAGTCACGACGGAAAATACTATCAACCATCCACTTGCCGATTCCCGGCCAGGAGAAGATGCTCTCTGTCAGGATTGCACCGCCAAACAGCACGCCAATCTGCAAACCAATAATGGTGATGACCGGAATAAGCGCATTGCGCAGAGCGTGAATGCCGACCACACGGAAGTTGGAGAGGCCCTTTGCACGTGCAGTGCGCACATAATCTTCATCCAGAACTTCCAACATGGCAGAGCGCGTCTGACGCGCAATAACTGCCAGTGGAATAGTGCCCAGAACGACGGTTGGGAGAATCAGATGACTTACAGCCGAGATGAATGCACCAGGCTCATCTGAGAGCAATGTGTCGATCAACATGAAGCCTGTAACAGGCTCAATCCAGTACAACAGAGAGATACGACCTGAAACAGGTGTCCACCCCAAAATGCCGGAGAAGAAGATGATCAGCAGCAGGCCCCACCAGAAGATTGGCATGGAATAACCGGCCAACGCTGTTGTCATAACAGTGTGGTCCAGTGCCTTACCGCGCTTTACAGCTGCGATAATACCAGCAGGAAGCCCGACGACGATTGCAAACAGAATTGCACAGAGGCCAAGCTCAACCGTTGCCGGGAAGAGCGTCATAAACTCCTGAAGAACAGGCTGTTTTGTGACAATAGATACGCCAAGATCGCCTTGAACCAAATTGCCCAAGTAAGTGAAATACTGTTGCCAGATCGGTTCATTGTAGCCGAACTGCACCATAAGTTCCTGATAGCGCTCAGGGCTCACACCGCGTTCGCCAGCCAAAAGCAGAATTGGATCGCCTGGCAGCAGGCGAATGAAGAAGAACGAGGTCAGAGTAACCCCGATAAAGGTCGGGATGAGCAAACCCAGTTTTTTTAATATGAGACGAAGCATACTTCAGTCACACCAATCAGAGGATTGTTTA
>NZ_LMCJ01000048.1:23160-23791 GCF_001623085.1 Pseudovibrio sp. W74 | reverse complement strand
CAAGCCACCACTTGCGGTATGGAAGACTTTTCCAAAAAAGTATCCCGGCGAATACATCGCCGGGATACAAATTGTCCAGCGGAAAATTATTTCTACTTCAGATCTACGCCATAGAAGTAATGGCCACCAAACGGATCAATCTTGTAGTTTTCAACACGAACACTGATCGGCTCAGAGACAAGAGAGTGCGCAATAGTTGCCCAAGGCGCCTCACGTTTGAATACTACCTGAGCTTCCTCATAAAGTCTTGTGCGTTCATCTACGTCAGATACCTGTTTGGCTTGTACAACAAGATCATTAAATTCATCATTACACCACTGTGCACGGTTGGAACCGCCCACTGCATCGCAAGACATCAGCACTGCAAGGAAGTTGTCCGGATCACCATTGTCACCAGTCCAACCCAGCAGAACTGCGCCGTCACGATTGATGTCAGAAGAACGCTTAAGGTACTCACCCCACTCGTAGCTGACGATCTCGACTTTAACACCGATTTTCGCAAAGTCAGCCTGAAGGATTTCAGCCATACGACGCGCATTCGGGTTGTATGGACGCTGTACAGGCATCGCCCAGATCTTCATTGTCAGATCTTTAACGCCTTCCGCTTCCAAAGCCGCTTTTGCTGCAGCCG
>NZ_LMCJ01000048.1:808-23120 GCF_001623085.1 Pseudovibrio sp. W74 | reverse complement strand
AACGATTTCGTTGTTGTAGGACCACATTGTCGGCGGGATTGGGTTTTTCGCGATCTGACCGACACCCTGGAACACAGCATCCAGAATAGCCTGCTTGTTGATAGCCATGTTCAGCGCTTTACGCACTTTTGGATTATCAAACGGTGCCTGCTGGGTGTTGTAGGCCATGTAGCCAACATTCAGACCTTCCTGTTGCAGAAGGGTGACGTTTGGATCTTTGGACATTGCATCCAGGTCAGCCGGGTTTGGATATGCCATCACCTGACATTCACCTGCAGCAAGCTTTTGATAGCGCACAGATGCATCTGGTGTGATTGCAAAGACCAGATTGTCGAGTGGCGCTTTGCCATTCCAGTAATCAGGGTTTGCTTTATAGCGGATCAGAGCGTCTTTCTGGTAGCCAACGAGCTGGAAAGGACCGGTACCAACTGGCTTCTGATCAAAGGTGTCCTTGCTGTTCACCATTGCGTCTGCGTATTCAGCAGACTGGATGGAGGCGAAGTCCATTGCCAGGTTCGCAATCATTGGTGCTTCTGGACGGGTCAGCTTGAATTTGACGGTGTAGTCGTCAATCTTTTCAATGCTGTCGATCAGGTCAGGCATGTCCATGGCGTTAAAGTACTCGTAGGTACCGCCAGACACGTTATGATATGGGTTTTCTTTGTTGCCCTGACGGTCGAATGAGAAGATCACGTCATCGGCATTGAAATCACGGGTTGGTGTGAACCACTTTGTGTCGTGGAATTTTACCCCCTTGCGAAGGTGGAAGGTGTATTCCTTGCCATCCTCAGAAACTTCCCAGCTTTCAGCCAGTGCCGGAGCAACTTCGGTTGTGCCAGGCTTGAACTCCACCAGCTTGTTGTAGATCTGACGCGAGCTTGCATCAAATGTGGTGCCTGCGGTGTACAGAGAGGGTGTAAAGCCTTCCGGAGATCCTTCAGAACAGTACACGAGAGTTTTTGCCATTACAGGGCCAGCCACAACTGCTGCTGCGAACAGGCTACCACCAAGCAAGAGGCTTTTTTTCAAGGACATTGGTATTCTCATTCCGTTTTATTGCTTGTTCCAGTTGTTCTTCAACACTGCTTATTGCTGCAGTTTATTCAGGGATTTTGGCTTTGAGAGACTACTCCGGCAACGGAAGGATGGAAGGCCGTCTTCTCCACATAAAGATGCATGACGCGGTTTCCCTGCGAGATACATTCTTCAGGTTTTTCGATTTCGGCTTGCACGTAATTCCGCGACGAGATTACCCACTCATAGCTCAAACCAAATCAACGACATCGCACAATCATATGCGATTAATTCTTCGATGGTCGATTTTAGAACATTAAGTTTCGTTTCTGACTTCGGAAATAATTAAAAATTTCAGAAGCACTGTCTAATCGGTACGACTACCTAGAACTGCATCCTCAGGTTGTTTTATTCCTTCTTACTTACCTGAAATTACATAGGTATTCTTACCACATATTTGCGGTGTCGTAATTATACTTTAGAATCGAACTTGATTATTTAAACAGTTTTCACACAATACTATCAGTAGCTTATACGAGTTCAGACCTGCAGATACGCGTATTGCGTGTCACACAAGCCTGTTATCCAACTGGTTTTGGAGTGTTTTTATTCTTCTGAAAGCTTAGCCATACATTCGTCATGTATGGACTGGATTTCGGAGATCGTGACTTCCAGCGCTTCTTTTCTCGCGCTCAGCTCCTTCAGCACTTCCCCGGTTCGAGAACCAAGGTACTCAAGCTGCTGGCGGTGCCCTTCCCCGTGCTGACCATAAAGGTCCAGGAAGTGTTTGATCTCGGAGAGAGAGGAACCAATCGCTTTACCGCGCAGGATCAACGCCAGGCGCGCTCTGTCTTTGCGGTTATAGATACGCACACCATTGACGCGCTGAGGTGAGATCAGACCTTTACTCTCATAAAACCGGATGGATCGGGTAGAAATCTCAAACTCTTCAGCCAGATCGCCAATTCCAAAAAGTTCCTGATCGGCGTGACCCGTTTCTTTTTCCGCTTCCGCGAGAGGGTTCAGCGTTTCTTCTCTTCTCTCAGACATGCATCCCCCTAACATTGAAGAACTTGATTGACGTTACCTAACGTCGCCGTAAAGCATTACCATAACGGCGACACTATATCACCAAATTGTCATTGCGTTTACGGCTTCTCGTTTTCTTCCTAATCTTTACCTATAGGATAACCAACAGAAATCAACACAAATTGCAATTAGCCAGATAGGTAATATTGCGAGATATCGATAGCGCCTTGTAAAAAAGAACGGGATAAACCCACAAGAGATGCCATAGAACATCCGTATCCTGCGTGTTTTTGAATTTTTATTGCGCTGCCGCATTCCCCAGACTTGACAAGTTTGAGGTTTTGGAAGACCCCTGCCCCTACGACGCCTACTGAAGCAACTTGCCTTTGGCTTAGGTCATTTCAGTTATTTGTATGCGTATCCTCTTTTGCGAACCGACTGGCTCTTCAAGGAGATACGCTCTAGGATAAGTTATGAGTAAGAGTCTTGAGGAACGGGTCGACGAACTGGAAATGCATATCGCACACCAGAACGAAACGATCGAAACACTCAATGATGTGGTCTCCAATCAGGCACAGGTTCTTGACCGACTCGTCTCAGCAATGGGACAGATGAAGGACCACCTGCTTGATATTCAGGATCTGGTTGAACAAACACCTGCGAACCAGAAACCTCCACATTACTGAGCAAACAGGCTTTTCCTATACTAAGAGGAAACTATTTTCCTGCTGAACATCAGCAAAGATAGGTATACTCAGGTAAGGGGAAACCTGATATTAAGAGATGACAGGTCTGCTGTGCTTGAACGCAGGCCCTTTTTTCGTGGATCACTCAACGTTACGAGAGTGAACAATACAATTTTCTGTTCCGCCGCCTATAAGGGCTGCCACTGCTGTCCTTTTTTGAACAGCACCTGAGAACAAAAAAGCCTGGATGAGAAAGAAACCCAATGGCTATTGAGCAGATACTGGCGACCCATAAAAAGGAGAGCCTTGCCGATAAAGCTTATCGTCTGATTGAAGAGCTGATCGTCAACCTTGACCTTGCGCCTGGCATGGCGCTGACTGAAGGTGACCTTTGCGAACGGACCGGCATCGGCCGGACTCCAGTGCGCGAGGCCATCAAACGCCTTTCAACCGAAGGGCTGATCGTTATTCGCCCGCGCAAAGGCCTGTTTGTTTCTGAGATTGAGACTTCCGAGTACGTTCTGGTTCTGGAAACCAGAAAGCCTTTGGAGCAGCTCCTCGTCGCTTCCGCCGTGAAGCGTGCGACTGCAGAAGAGCGCGAAGCTCTGCACCAGTGTGCTGAAGAAATCCTTGCGCAGGCCCGTGCAGGCGATGTGAAAGGCTATCTGCGTGCAGATAAGGTTTTTGATGAAGTGCTCTGTGCCGTCTCTCGGAACCCGTTTACAGCTCGCGCTGTGGCTCCGCTGCAGACTATGAGCCGCCGGGCCTGGAGTGCTTTCCGCGGTGCTGAAAAGCTCGAAGATTCTGCTATTCGCCATCATAAGCTTGCTGAAGCTTTGGCAAACAACGATGCAGAGAAGGCAGAAGCGGCAGCTGTCGAGATGATGGACCATCTGACCAACTTTGCAGTCAAGCAAGCTGAAAAGACTGGCGACAACGCCTAGGTTCAGAGATCTCAATCAATAAGCAAAAAGCGGAGCCTGTGCTCCGCTTTTTTATTGCTCAGTTTTTGGCATTTTAAAGGTATCGATCCGGGCGTTGCGCCCGCTTGCCCCGAGCAGAACCAAGTATGGTTGATCTGTTTGAATTACCGGTCGCTTTGCACCGTAAATGCCTGAGAGCCGCAAACGCACCTCACCGTGAGATGTCATTCCCGTAACCATCCCCGCAGACATCTGAGAGAGCTTAATAGGAGCGTAAAGGATCTCGTAGGAGGGAGGGGCAGCTCCAGGGCGCATGACGACCACAGCGTTGGCTTTGATATCACGCCCCTCGTCCTGTACGTCGACCACTCCAACGGCTCGGTGCAAAATTTTATACTGGCAATTCATCTAGATAATCATCATCGTCGATACATTATGAAGCCGCTGCCTGTTTGGCAGCATTTTCAACAATGTTGTCCCTCAAACTCGCAGGCACATGGAATGTAAAGTCCTGAATGAGGACGTCCTGCACGATATCTGTCGCGAAGCGTTCGTTGACGCGGTCACGGACCTCGTCGGTCAACTCCTTCAGGTCAGATTTTTTTAGCTGGGCGAACTCTTTGTCAGCCTTGCTGTAAATGATACGGAAAGCTTCATCGACGATGAACGCATGAGGTGGAACCGCCAGCTTTGCAAGCAGTTCACTATCAACCGTGAACACAAACTGCGCCACAATATAACCGTGGATCTTGCCATCTTCGAGCACCGGAACGTTGATGGTCGGTGTGCTTTGATAATCCAGTCCTTCCAAATGCGCATTCTTTTGCAGCATCGGATCAAAGTCGGTCTTGTACAGAGCTGTAAAGTAGGCTGCACCGACGGTGACGAGACAGATCCAAACTCCGGTTACGAGAACTTTCAACATACGTTTTTACCAGCTTCCAACCAGAGATTCATAGGTGCCATCAGAGTCATGATCCTTCATCACTTGTGACAGAAGACCAGATACTTCTTTGACAGCATTAAGCTGGGTCGACAGCAACTTCATATTAACTGCAAGCTTATCCTGAAGTTCCTGAAGCCGGACAACGATCTCGCTTGGCAAGTTTTCAGGGCCAACTGCCTTGCCCGCCATATCAAGATCAAGCATCGCGCGGCCTTTGAGATAGGCGCTCTCTTCCAGATCAATATCGCCTTTGCCGATCAGAGCTTCATTTTCAGTCGACAGCAGCTTGTCTACACGTCCGATACTTTTTGAAAGAGCAATGTAGTCTTCCGGCAAGATGTAAGCGTCGGTGTCATCAAGCTGCCCAGTATCCTGAACCACTGGTTTTTCGTCATGTAAAACCAGTTCCTTGTGCTCACTGTCGATCATCTCAGACATTTATGCCTCTTGCTTTGGGAGAGTTGGACGAATGGTATCTGGCAGGAGCATTTCTGCCAGACCAAGAGAACCTGTTTTGGCGAGTTGGTTCGCGAGCTGCTCCGCCATCAAGCCTTTCCACATGGTGCCCGCTGTCCCGCCGCCATAGACGTTTTCAGTCTCCTTTGGCAGCATGGATTTTACGAAGGTCTGCAAGACAGCACTTTCCAGCTTCTCACCGAGATCAGCTGTCTCAAGCTTCTTGGAGTAGCGGTTGGCCATTGATTTTAAGCTCTCAATGCCCTCCTGCCCTCTTGCTTGAGCCGTGCCGGATGCATTGTCAGCTTCCGCCATAAATCTGGAGAAGCTGCTTGAGGCCCATGATGGCTCAGAGACAGGCAAATCCTTTGAAACGACGGCGGGAGCCTTAAGAGAGCGCGTGGCAGCTCTGACCTCAAAAGGGTCGGCTTGATTTATTACGTCCAGAACAAGATCGCTGACAGGCTGAATGGCCATGAGCACTCCCACTAGTCAAAAGAAGGCATATATAATTGGAAAGACCCTAATTTCTCAGACTTATCTGGGCCTGACCTTCTTAGGCGCCGCCTGTAGCTCGGCGATTTCCTGAAGCTGCTTTTTCTCTTCGGTCCGGTGATAAGACACCAGAGCTTTGCCATGATGTTTTTCGGTCATGGAGGTCTGCCGCTTCTGATCAAGCAACTTGCCGAGCAACTCGCCCTTGTGCTTTTCCTTCAGAGACTTATTTCTGTTATTGGTCTCCAGACGCCTGGAGATCGCCCGGTTCATCACTTCACGCAACTCCCCTTCATGACGTCCCCAGTGGCTAACCAACTCCTCGCTCTCTTCGTCGCACCGTTGAATTTCGCTATCAAGAACCGCGATGTCGTATTTGATCATCTGCTCTTTTTGTTCCTGAACCTTCAAAATGCGCCGGAGGCGTGTGATGCGTGCTTTATCCATGGCTTTACTGCAATACCAACCAGTCGCCGAGCCCTGCATAGAACAGGCGCAACAGCTCAGTTATGATCTGCCAGAGGATGAAAAGTCCCCCCATCATAACAACAGGCAGTGCTACAAAGTAGACTGGCATCTGAGGCATCAGTCTGTTGGTGAGGCCCAAGGTCAGGTTCACAACAACACCGTAGATCAAAAACGGACTTGTGATACGCAATGCCAGCAACAGGCCCTGCATCAGCTTGGTTGAGAACTGATCTACCGCTGCTGCGGGAACAAATTCCCCCCCCACCGGAATTGTCCGATAGCTCTCGGCAAGTCCAACAAAGACATCAGCGTGCGCACCAGTGATAAACAACATGGCAGTTGCAGTGAGCGTAACCAAAGATGCTAACGGTGGTAGCTGCTGAAATTCTTCGACAATAGTGACAGGCTGGTTGAAGCTGGAGGCATTCGCCGCCGCACCAACCATCATCTGAAGCATGCCGAAGAAGGCTCGTCCGAATGCTGCGATCAACAGTCCGATCAACAGTTCAACAAAAATGATGCGCAGCAACTCATCCAAAGGCGCAGCTGAGATGATTGGCTCAACCACCTCCAATATGAGAGGAGAGATCGCCAGGGTTGCAGATATTGCTATAAACAAGCGAACACGGATCATCACACGTGGCGACGAAAAACCCGGCATGGCCATGAGGCATGCTCCGACGCGGCAAAAGACCACGAAGACACTTAGGATTGCCTCAGGAGCATTTTCCAAGGTCACGAAATTGATCCCAATGCCTCGATATCAACGCCGCGGGCCACTTCCATATGAGAGAGAATTGGCAGTGCGGGGAACATACGTTCAGTGATCATGCGCACGTACTGACGTGCTTCCGGAGCAACGACGACAGCAAATCGCTGACCTGAAGAGATATGCTCTCGAATAACTTCAGCGCTGTCTTTTGCGAATTCTTCAACCTGCGAAGGCTCCATATCGAACTCAATGATTTCACCATTTGCGTCGCGGCGAAGTGCCTGATGGAATGCAAGGTCCCAGCGGTTCCCCAGACGGAGCACTTTGAGGCTCCCATCTCCGGCAATATCACCACAAATTTGTGTCGCCATGCGAATGCGCACGTGATCAGCAATTTGCTCAGGTCTGCGTGCATGAGGTGCGATCTCCGCGATCGCTTCCATGATCAGTGACAGATTTCGAATGGAGATACGCTCTGCAAGCAGCAGCTTAAGCACGGCCTGCAAGCCAGAGTATGAGATATGCTGCGGGCAGATATCATCGATCAGGCGTGTGTAAGCCGGATCAAGGCGATCTAACAGCTTACGCATATCTTTATAAGAGAGAAGCTGCGACAGGTTATTTCTGATCACTTCAGACAGATGTGTCAGCACAACTGAAAGGTTATCGACGGTCGTATAACCTTGACGTTTTACTTCATGTTCAAAAGCGGTCGGGATCCACATAGCCTGCATACCAAACGCAGGTTCGCGGGTTTCGGTTCCCGGAAGAGCTGGCAGCTCCCGATTGCCACCGATCACCATCAGTTCACCAACTTTGATGTTCTCAGAAGCGACAATCGTACCGTGGATACGAAACTCGTAACTCTTCGGCTCCAGATTGAGATTGTCCGTAACCTTGATCTCTGGAACCACAAACCCGTATTGCTCAGCAAACTTCTTACGCATCTTGTTGATGCGGTTTCCAATTTCAGGCTTTGCGGCCAAAAGACGGGCTGTGAGCTGCTTGCCAAGACGCATCTCAATCTCAGAAAGTTCAAGACTGTCCTTCACGGACTCTTTCTTGACTTCCTTCTGCATCTCAACTTTTTGCAGCTCGGCTTTCGCGAGCTCCGCCTTGGCTTCCGCTGCCCTTTTCGGAATAACGTAGGCAGAAAACCCAAGCACACCGCTCAAGAAAACAAACGGCAGGAATGGAAGCCCCGGAAGCAGCGAAAGTAATAAAAGCAGCAGTGACGCGACAGCGAGCGCGCGCGGATATCCAGCCAACTGCCCCATTACAGCTTGCTCAGCTGACCCTCTGGTCCCACCTTTCGAGACAAGAAGACCTGCTGCAAGAGAAACGATCAGCGCCGGAATCTGCGAAACAAGACCATCACCAACAGACAGCTTCGTGAAAACGTCGGCAGCTTCAGCTAAGTCCATGTTGTAGCGTGTAACGCCAATAACGATGCCACCCAAAATATTCACAACGGTGATGATCAATCCAGCGACAGCATCACCGCGCACAAACTTTGAGGCACCGTCCATGGCACCAAAGAAGGAGCTTTCCTCTTCCAGCTCTGCACGTCTGTGCTGCGCTTCCTTGTCATCAATCATACCAGCAGACAGATCGGCATCAATCGCCATCTGCTTGCCGGGAATACCATCAAGGGTAAAACGTGCACCAACTTCCGCGATACGACTTGCACCTTTGGTGATCACCAAAAAGTTCACCGTTACAAGGATCGCAAAGACGATGAGGCCGATGACAAAGTCACCGCTCATGACAAACTGAGAAAAGCCGTTGATCACATACCCAGCGGCGAGCGGTCCTTCATGGCCGTTTGCCAGAATAACGCGCGTTGTCGCAATATTCAGCGCAAGCCGAAGCATGGTCGCGATCAACAAAATGGTTGGGAATGAAGAGAACTCTAAGGGACGCTGGATCCAAAGCGAAACCATCAAGATCAAAACCGATAATGCAACTGATATTGCAAGACCGAAATCGATCATGAACGTCGGCATGGGAAGAAATAGCACAGACAGAATGAAGATAATTCCGACTGCAAATCCAATATCACGTTTGCTGTTTGGAGCAGCAATTCCCGTCACTGTCTGAGACATTCGCACCCTTCAATTCGGTATAAGCATACTGCGCTACTTAGGCCGAAACATTGGAGAAGGAAGCTTGTGTGAGGGTGGTCTGGAGGGAAATCAGCGTGAGCTATCCCCTCCTTGCTTATTGCGGCAAACCTGAAAAAGAAGGTTTAAAACCCGTATTCGATCCGTCCGTAGACCATCTCGGTCAACGAGAATATCTGGGAGCCGATATACGGGCCAGTCATGGCAATCAAAATAAAGATCACAACAATCTTCGGAATGAACGTAAGTGTCATTTCCTGAATTTGTGTGAGCGCTTGAAACAGAGCGATAATCAAACCAACAAACATGGCCCCACCAACGGCGGGACCAGTTGCTGTAATCACAGTCCAAATTGCGGTACGCACAATATCGAGTGCATCTGCCTCATTCATTGCTTTATGATCTCACTTCACCATTAAGATGTAGCATCAGACTCGTCAGGAGTGTCGGTATCAGCAGGGGTGTCGGTGTCAGTCGTCGCAGCAGGTGCAGGACGCGAAATCTGAATACCAGGCACCAGAGCCACTTTTGTCCCGTCTTCCAACGTTGCAATCGAGCCATCTGTGAGGATCTGAACGGACTTGATTTTACCCGTCATGGTTTCCGTACCATCCGCATTCGGCACTTCCACCGTCGCACCGATCAGATTATTGGCCTGATTGATGGAATTCTGCTGAAGCATGGATGTCAGATGCGAGTTCGTTTTAGTGGACTGCTCCACAGCGGAGAACTGCGCCAACTGGCCCATATACTCAGCAGTATCCAACGGATCTGTCGGATCCTGACTCTTAAGAGACTCCATGAACAGCATTAGAAACGCATTGTAATCTAAGTAAGCTTGCTCACTGCCCTGCGGCTTGAAGACAGGTTCATTGTTTTGAGTAGTATTTGCGGAAGATACTGGATCAACACTCATGTTTTTGTCCTTTAATTCTCGCCAACTGCACGAGCGAACGGCATAACAACTGTTTCGGGCTGATCATCCTCTTGCTTTTCGGACCAGATCGCCATCTCGATCTCAAAAAGCTTCTTCAGCGTGCGAAGTGCATCAAAATAGCGTTTCTTTTTGATCTGAGCTTCAACAGTCGCAAGCCCCTCAAGAAGTTCAGTATTTTCAATTGCCATATGGATAGATGCAAGCATTAAGAGAGCTCGCTGAAGACTATCCATTTCCGTCTTAGGATCAATCAGCGCAGTCTGAATATAGAAATACAACTGACGCAGAGGAGTCGTCGTATCTTCTGGCTGCATAACATAAGCTTCGAGAAGAAAACTCGCGTCATTCAAAAGCTTCACCGAAGTCTTCTGTTCAAATGACAGAACAGCACCATTGATGAAGACCTTCTCACCCGCTTTTAAGTGCAAACGCATTGGATATTCCCTCGCTCAACTCAAGCCGTCACGAACAAGCTCGTTGATTTCAATAAGACTATGAAAATCATCGGAGTTTCCCGACCTGATCAAATCAGCCTGCTTCACGCACCAAATTCCGATTGAAATTAGATCAGCCCTTAACTCGGCAGGAAGCGCGTTTTCAGGATTACCCAGATCGTCGATTAGAATACTCCACAGTCGATGGACTGAAGTTAATGCTTGTGCTGCCTCATTAGAGCTACTTCCAGCATCTTTAGCTGCTTGCAGTTGTGCAACCACCAGTGAAAACAGTTCACGCTCCTGCCCTCTTCTGTCTTCAGAGGAGTCTTCAAGCGTTTCAGCATAAGACATTTGATACATTTAGCACTCCCAGCGTGTTCTAAAAATTTCTCTAAACACCTACAAATACTTCAATATATTCAGGTCTTTGATTTTAGCAGTGATTGCGTAAGTTGCCTCGAGTTGTGTCTGTGCGAGGCTCAGCTCAACAGCTGCTCGGTTTTCATCAACATTTTCCAAGTCGTTGATGCGCACATTCAAAACGTCTCTCTTAGCAATGACGTCAGAATTCGTCCGCTCAACATTCGTTTTAATTGCACCGTTTTGTGCTTCTATAGCAATCGTCTTATCGACACCGCCGTTTAGGCTGTTAACCGCACGATCAGTAATAAACTTCTCAGCTTCAACATTGAGATCTAGTTTTCCGAACACCGCAACAATCGAAAGCCCCTCGGCTAATTCTCCAAAAGCCTTCTCATTTGCGGAACCTGATCCAGTTGTTGTGACGCCATTTTCAATCGTCGAAGTCATTTTTTCATCAGTTGCGGACGACCAGTGGGTTGTCCAGTCAGCACCGAATATGTCTTTAAAAGCTGGACTTTCCAGGAAAGTTTCCCAATCCTTGCCCAATGGATCACCTGAGGCAGGAATAGAAGCAGTCGCAGGATCATCAATTCCATAACCGAAATAGTCGTCAAACACCTTTTCGATCTGCTCTTCAGGCCCTAATGGGACAGGAGCACCTGGTGACTTAAACTGAAAATCAGTAGCCGGAGCAGTCCCGGTGTTAATTCCACCGAAAACAAAAACCCCACTCACATTCGTATTGAGAGAGTTGGTCAGTTTATCTAATTCAGTATAAGCGAGATTGGAGGCAGTTTTTAAGTTGTTCGAGTTGCTTTTCAGCGCAATAAGATCTGATCTGAACGTTGAAGCACTGTTGTGCATATTATCCAACGCTGTATCCATTACGTCCAGTCGCGTGACCAGCTGCCGATTTGTATCCAACTGACTTTCCAGCTGATAAAACTCAGAGCGAAAAGAAGCAGCAGCTCCTGTCTGCGCACCTAATGTCAGGCCCATATCAGCGTGTTTTTTGGACGCGTTTTCGATAACAGCTTTATCTAACCGCGCTCGTTGATCGATAAGATAGTCAGACAGACGAAGTGAACTTGATAATGTAGAAACTGAATAAACCATACTTATCTTACTGCCCCCAGCAGCTCCTGGAACATTCTATCAACCGCAGTCATCAACCGCGCCGAAGCGGAATAAGCCGTCTCGATCGTCAAAAGGCGCTGCATTTCTGTATCGATGTTAACGCCTGTTTTATTGGACAACATTTGTGCGTTCGAATTGAAAGCAGACGCATCAAGAGTAGAACTCTCCGTTGCCATTTTTCGTTCAGCACTAAACCAACTTACGGTGTTGGCCGCAAAATCTTTGAGTGTAGAAGTTGGATTAACACCTGATGCCGGATCGAAAGTACGCTCTTGATTGAACGCTGTTTCGTAACTCTTCAGAAGATCAGAATACCCAGCATTATCAGCAGTGTTATGTTTGTAAGTTGCACCGTTGATTCCGCCATCACGCAGGAGCTTTACATCTCCACCTTTGGCTGGATCGACTGCACTGTTCACCTCTAAACGACTAACAAGATCACCGGCGCCTACAACAAATGTAAACAGACCATCACCAACCCCTGCAGCGGGAGCTGGCTCATGTTCCTGGAAGATATCAACGAGTGCTTTTGCGGTTTCATCGAGCTGCGTTTGCATTGTTACAAGCGCATCATCACGAACTTTCGCATACCCTGCTATCGCTCCGCCAGTAACAGGTGCAGTTGCACCTGGGCCTGCGACGGCAATACCATCCACGAGCACATTCTTACCGACCTCTCCCGAACCTAACGAAAGAGAAGTATCAAATGAGACTTCGCGAGGACTTTTCTCAAACAGAGTGATGCCGCTATCGGTATAGACAGCCACACCATTGTTGTCTTGATCGAGAACTTCGATACCAATCTCTTCAGAAAGCACCTTCAGCATTTCATCGCGCTGATCCATAAGCGCATTCACGTCTTTACCAGCAGCAGATCCCGATACGATCTTATTATTCACCCCTTCGAGATCGGAAAGGATGTTATTAATATTATCGACTGCACGCCCCATTGCAGCATCAGCTTCAAGACGTGTGCTTTTCAGACTTTCTGCTGACTGCTTAATATCATTGACTACAGCATTTGCAGAATTGATTGCTGACTGACCAAGAACCTGATTTGATGGATCGTTGCCGTACGCAACCAATGCCTCATTCAATGACCCTACGCTCGAAGCAACACTCATACCAAATGGCACTTGTCCAGAAGGATTGAGCTGATCAAGCATATTTGCATATGAACCAGAAGCGATTGCAGCACTCCCGCTTTTCAACGTTGCTTTAAATGCAGCCTGATTCACCATGCGAGAAGCATGAGAAACGTAAACAACCGAACCTGTGTCGGTTACAATATTCTGAACTACCGCTTCTTGCCGCGCATAGCTTGGATTATTGACATTAGCGACATTACGTGACGCAATTGCCATCTCAGCTGAGCGAGCTGCGATGGACGATTGCGCCGTGAGCATTGCAGAAGTAAGAGACATATCGGAGCCCCTAGCGCAGGTTGTTCAGTTCTTGGAGCAACTCAGAGCTTGCATTGAACACCTTTGTGTTCGCGCTGTATGTGCGCTGAGCCTGAACCATTTCTGTCAGTTCAGCTGCAAGATCAACGTTTGACCCTTCAACAGCACCGGAAAACAAAGAACCGAAACCATTATCACCAGGGAACCCAATAGCAGGATCACCAGATGCATCGGTAGCAGCGTAGACATTACCGCTCTTTGCTTGAAGCCCATCAGGGTTCGAAAAGTTCACAATCTGGATTTGGTCAAGGAGTTTTTCCGCACTACTACCGTAAA
The DNA here is from genome assembly GCF_001623085.1 of Pseudovibrio sp. W74. Classification (NCBI taxonomy): domain Bacteria; kingdom Pseudomonadati; phylum Pseudomonadota; class Alphaproteobacteria; order Hyphomicrobiales; family Stappiaceae; genus Pseudovibrio; species Pseudovibrio sp. W74. The sequence goes on along the minus strand of NZ_LMCJ01000048.1, from coordinate 9,655 downwards.
CGCCGAATACACGCCCATCGGATTCAATGCGAATAGTTTGAATAGTTGATGGCGAATATCCGTCAACATCAATTTTGTTTGGGCTAGATTTATCACCAGCGGTCACTGTCTTACTCAAATCAAGTGTAACCACTTCACCGTTCGGCACCTTGAAGACAAAATCCGTTGGCGAGCCCGCAGCTAAATTCCCGTCACCATCAAACTGCAAAATCACTTCACCAGGAGCTGCTGGTGTCGGAGGAGTAGTTGGATCTATCTTGTTACCGTCTTTATCCGTAGCTTCGACCAGCCACGTTGAGCTAGTAACATCACCAGTCACAGGATCGGTCGATTGGTCCCGCTTTGTATAAACAACATTAATCTTAACCGCATTACCGTTCTGATCAAACGTCGTAATAGATGTCCGATAGTCACCATCAGGAACACCGGTAGTTGGGATCGCCGCTGGCGCTGGTGTACTGGATGCCAAATTGACACCTAACTCACCTTGAGTACTCGCTTGCCAAACTGGCGTACTAAGATCAACAGTAACGGGCGCACCGCCCGCTGAGAGCAGCTTATAGCCACCTGAGTTCACCATTTGACCGTTCTTATCAAGAACGAAGTCGCCAGCGCGGGTGTAATATGTACCACCCTGCGAATCTTCTACCTGAAAGAAACCGTTGCCGTTGATCGCGAGATCAGTACCACGGGAGGTGAAGTTGAAGGCGCCTTGTTGGCGGACGGATTGAACAACGGTTGTGTTCACGATGCCGGATTCGTGACCTGAGCCGCCGCCAGAACCGACCAAAGACGAGAATGCTGTTTTGTAGCGTTTGTAGCCTACGGTGTTCGCGTTTGAGATATTGTCTGCGACAGTTGAGAGTTTGTTCGACTGCGCGTTCATACCTGACACGCTGGTATTCATAATTCCGTAGAGGCCCATGGTGTGCTCCTGGCTACATCAATTGCAAAATTAACTCGTGGCAGTAAAGCTTGTTAATCTTGTCTGAGCCTGACCCGAAACCTGTTGAATTATTTACAAAATTTTAATGAGTTCGGCGTCCAGCTCCCGTAACCGGACGCGACGATATTTTTGATCACGCGGCATACATAACGCTTTTGTGCAGGGTTGTTGTTTGGCCCGGCATGGTACCTGGCGACGGCCATGGTCCAGCTCTTCTCACGCTGCTTCAACTCAGAGAGAAATCTTGCTGCATAAGCAACATTTTGCGAAGGATCGAGCATTGCACGGAGATCGGAGAACTTACTGAGATGGTAGTAAATGTTGATCTGCATACAGCCAACATCAATCAGTTTCACACCCCGATTTCGCGATCTCTTAATCGCAGCGAGCGCTTCTGTTGCGCTGTCGGCGAAGTAGGCCTTGCCAGCAATATTGAGAGCATAGGGATGTAATGAGTTTTTGCGGCCTGTCTCAGTCAGACCAACCGCATAAAGGATCCCAAGCGGCACGTTGTATTGCTGTGCTGCTTCCTGCATCTGACGCTCACACAGGCGGACGGCCTTCTTCTTTCCAGCCGCCTGCGCAGAGAGTGCTATCAGACTACAAATAGATGCCGCTGCGAATATCTTGAGCGTCCGCTTCATTCTGCCCTACCCCGGCATGATCCGCATGTGGTTGGTCCTCCCAGTTTTGCTGAGCCCCAGCTTCACCGCTATCTCCATCAGAGTTCTCTCCCCGACCGAACCGTTCCTGATTTTGCCCAGGCTGACGCATTTGATCAGAGACTTCCTCTTTGAAATTGACGGTGATGTTTTGTGTCTCAGTGCGATAACCAGCATCTTGCAGAACACGTGCCAATGCCTGTCGATCACCCTTCAGCATATCTGCTGCTTCCCGGGTGTTCGTGACAAGAGAGATTTCCAACTCACCACCGCGCATTTGGATATTTGCACGAACAGCACCAAGATTGTCCGGCCGCAGCTGGATCTCGAGCGATTTAACAGGCTTTGCCGCTTTTGCATCAGCAGCTTGAGCTGCCAACTCCTGAGCTGTATTTGCTGCAGATGCCGCCTGAGAGAGTTGCTTGGACAAAGCACTGGCGACCTGTTGCGCAGGACGTCCCAACTCAGCAGGTGGAAGATGTGTCTCAAGACTGACCACTTTAACTTCACCGCCCACTGCAGGCTTGCCAGCATTTTGGTTTACAGAGGCGTCTGGTTGCGATTTGCCTTGCTTTAGCAGAAAGTCAGCTGATAGCTGCTTAGCTCCAGTTGCGTTTCCTTCTGCCTGAGGCAAATTGATTGCACCGCTGCCTTCAAGCTTTGGGCCAGCATTAGCAGACTTAAGACTGCTTACTTCTGAGGCACCCTGCCCCTGAGCAGTTCCGCTCGTTTTCGCGGTACCCGATTTCGCATCGGCTTCGCCGTTCAAGGCCTTCAACTCTTTTGAGCTTAACGCGTTCAAGACCTGAGCCATCGTCCCATCTCGACTGGTGACGGCGGATCCGGTCATATTAGCGAGGCCGGTTACTGAACTCATCTGCAATCCAGCTTTTTGCTCAGCTGTCATTGCTGCATTAACGACAAGCTGCTTGGCCAACAACTCATCCGTAAGCAATTCTGCAGCGCTTGAAGCCTTTTGAGCGGCTTCAGCCTCACCTTTCGCAACAGTATCGTCAGCTCCGTCGGCGTCAGATGAACCTGCGCCAGCCTTTTTCAAAAGGTCTTTGAGAGCTTCTGAAGCATCAGTATCGCTTTTATCAGACTTACTCTCTGTTGATGCAGATTTTGTATCTTTTTTCTCGTTAGAAGTATCTCGACGATCCGGGATTTTTTTGTCATCGCGAACTTTATCGATGACCTTATCAAACCCGTTCGATGGGTCATCTTTTTCGGCACGAGCGAAATCTTTACGAGTATCTGCTGCATCTTTAGCAGAAGCACTACGATCTACATTGGGAAGAGTTGCATTCATCAAAACTCGGCCTCTTTCAGTGCTTCATCTGCATCGTTTAGTGCGTTTTTAAATGGGACTAACACATTAGTGTCATAAAGCTTCTCATCCAGCCCAACGTGTGGAACGTAAGGGACATACTCGGAGGCAGCAGGCGTTTCTGGCTGTGGCCATTCTCGAATAGTATTTGCCATAGCGATTGCAGCAGCCTGGATCAATTGGTTACCCGCACTTAAATCTGCAGCCTTTACCTCAACCAAACCGGAGATTGCCTGTTCCCATTCTTCACCAGAAGCTTTGGCAGCAGAAAGATAAAGCTTGGCTTCGCTCACACGCTCTGCATCATCTGAATTCAGCTCAAGAAATGCGGCGCTACCTTTAACTGCAAAAGCGGTATTCCCACTGATCAAAGCAGCTTTGGCGAGGCGAAGGAGAAGGATGCTTTGAGATTCCTCGTCAAACTCCGATACCAGTTGGAACACGCGGTCCCACTCATCTTCTTGCTTCAGGTAATCAGACCCGCTGATCACATCAGCGACCGTGTCCCGAAATTCAGAGGCAAATACAGAGGAGCTATATTGGAACAGATACCGACGAGACAGTCTCTCGAACTTTTCTGTATCACCCAGCTCTGCAACCATTGGCGCTTGCCTGCGCAATGCGCTCTCTTCCACAAGCGTCCCAGGCATCATCAAGCGCGCAAGATCAAAATAACGTTGTGCGCCTGCCGGGTCATTATTGGAAATCAAGATCGCCTGCGCCAGAGCCACCTGACCTGCAACAGCTACCGGAAGCGTTATTGGATCGACCTTTAACAACAAGTTCAACGCCATTTGGCGATTGCCTTGCGAGTAGGCCATGGCGCCGGCAAACAGGTTTGGATCACCTGTAAACTTTACACCCTGAACCGCAAGCTCCTGAAAAACCGATCCAGATCCACCACTGAGCATAAATGACACAGCAGCACGCGAGTTTTTCTCCAACTTCCAAATCTCAGGATCCAGGCGAAGGAACCGACGACCAATCACAATGAGAGAAGGTTGCAGCAAGTTGTAAGCTTCCAGATTCCCCTTAATGATCTCATCTTGAAGAATCTGCAGCTCCAGAACCATTAGATCAGGATCCGCTGTTGACACCATCTGGGCTGATGCTGGCTGAAGGTTCATCGCAACAGGACTTGCGGCTAAAATCAGTGCAGTGGTCAGTAGTCCAGATCTCAGGAGCGAAGTTCCAGCTTTTCTTGCAGCGCTAACCAGCATCAAGCCTTCCCTTTCATCAGCATAATTTCAATGCGGCGGTTCTGAGGAGCGTATGGCTCTTCGACGTCCTTCAGACGGCGGTCTGCATAGCCTTCAATGCCTACGATACGATTTTCATCCAAACCACCCCGAGTGAGCATGAAATAAGCCATGTGGGCACGAGCCGTTGACAGACGCCAGTTGTCGTTGCGCTTGGATTTGAATGGCCGTGCATCTGTATGGCCGCGAATGACGATCTCACCGTTCTCTTCTTCAAGAACCTTCGCGATCTGCTCCATCGCTTTCACAACATCCGGATGAGGCTCAGAGGACCCGACGGCGAACATTCCAAAGTCGTCATTGTCCATGATGCGGATCAGAACGCCATCTTGAGAGTGGGTGAATTCAATGCTCGCTCCGGTTTTCATTCCTTCAAGCGCTTCACCAACGGAGTTCGCCAGAGAGACCAGCTGTTTATTGCCTTCGTCGTCCTCATCATCACCAGATTCGGACTTCTGAGATGGCTCTATAGGCTTTGCGGCAGGCATTACTGCAACAGCTTCAAGCTTGGCATCAGCCGGTTCAACTGGCTCTGTAACAAGATCAGGCTGTTTTATATCAACCTTCATGCTTGCGTTTTTCTGAATTTCCTCAGCGTCTTCGATCAGTGTCGGAACATCCTGCTCAGCATCGTCAGCGGCTGCTGTTCCTGCTTTCACTTCAGCGAAAACAAGGCGCGTCATCACAGCATCTTCGCCATCTGCGTCTGCCTGACTCTGAGCAAGCTGCTTCAGAATTTCTCCCTCGGCAAAACTCTCACCTTCACCGTCTGGAGCATCACCGATTACAATCACTGAATTCTCAGCGGACGCCTCGCCCGAAACTGCCGGAAGGTTCTTACCTCCACGCGCCAGTTCGGAAGCTTCTTCCAAGACTTTGATTTGCTCTGCGGTCAACTCATTCGCCGGAATACCTTCTTCTTTTTCATGAAGGATCGGAATTTGAGCAAGTAAAGGGGCATTGCCTGGCAGCTCATCTTCTTGCCAACCAGAAGGATCGAACGGATCGCGGAAACTGGTTCCGTCAGCCAAACCTTGTCCATCCGGATCACGGTTAGGAAGTGCGAAGAGAACTGGGGTCTTCGCCATCTTGAGCGAGCCTAAACCACCTGTGCCAGGGGAGCCGTCTGTCTCGACAGTAGATTCTGCTTCTGCAGCGAGCGCAGCAAGGATTGCATAAGGATTGTCAAAAAGCTGCGCTTCACTGTAGCGGGCATCACGCTCATAATCACGACTAATGGCATTGATTGGCTTAACACCACCATCTTCCGCGTTTGCACCAGCGAGTTTTGAATTCTCACCGGTCTCGCGATCGGAAACAGGTTCTGGCCTGTTCGCACCACCGCCCGATGTAGGGCCTTTCTTTTCGATACCGCCAGCGCCAACGGGTTTGCCGTTGTCTACACCCTCTTCACTCTCAAGAGGAGACGGTATTTCTTCAGGGTCCCGAATACCTTTAGGACTTGCGGTAGAATCTACTAATTTGATCGGATTGAAGTAGCTTGCAATACCGCGCTGTGAAGCCTCATCAGATGCATTAACCAACCACATGAGAAGGAAGAATGCCATCATCGCCGTTGCAAAATCTGCATAGGCAATCTTCCAAACACCTGACTTAGGGACGGTGATCATGTCGCTGTTACGCCTGCGAACGATAATCAGTTCTTGTGGTTCCAACGCCATGGCTACTACTCTCCCAGCGTACTGCGAAGCTCCTCGCACCATTCCGATAGGCCGGTGGAAAGCGCCATGTCAGACACCTTCACCACAAGATCAGTGCTGGAGTTTTCAGAAAATTTAATTGTGTTTGAAAGTTCGCCAGTTTTTTTACCGAACAAATCAAATAAATGTTCGGGCCCAGTTACCTCAAGCACGACTTCAGGCGTTTCAGAGAGTTGTCGACGTACGACCTGCACCAATGAGGTCACAGCACGATCCCGTGCGCTCTCTTCGATAAACGGAACCAGAATTTCGGAGACTGACTTAGACAGCCTGTCTTCAATTTCGACGAGAGACTGCTGAAAAGCTTCCTTTAACTTCTCGCCCTCCCCTTCTTTGAATGCTTTTTCTCGCTCGATCAGTTCAACGTCTAATTCTTCACGCATCTTCTTGACGCGCTCATCTGCACCCGACTTGGCAGCTTCTTCTCCCTCTGAGAACCCATTTTCATAAGCCTCGAAGACACGGTTAACCCAGTCCCCACCTTCGCCATACCCTTTCGGAAGCATGGAGATCACTTCCTGCATATCCTGAAGGTCTTTGGTGGTAACGCCTGTATCTGTCGTAAAGTCTGCTAGATAGTCGTTGATGCCGCGTGTCATCCAGCACGCTCCTGATCATACATCCACTGCTTCAGAATGATTGCAGCCTGCATGTCATCCATCTCGACAGCACGCTCAAGCTTGCGAAGATTATCACGGTTTACAACGGTCGCATCAACGCCTTCACCAGACATGCCGTCCCCGTTTGTGTAATCTGGCAACTGGCCATCTTCGCCTTCAATCTCACCATCACGAACAGCGTTGGAGTTGGCACCAACTGGCAAACCTTCTTCAACCTCTTCAGATTTTGGAATAAGGAAGGCGACAGCTGGGCGCAGACCGAACCAGATAATCATCAGCGTAACAATAAGGATTGCACCAGCGTTGACCACTGATCCCATATTGCGTATCAACACATCCTGCCAGGTTCGCTCTGGAATAGCGGCAAGCTGCTCACCAGCCAGCATAAAGTTCACGGCAGAAACAGAAACCTTATCGCCACGCGCGACATCAACACCGGCTGCTGTTGCGATAATTTCTTCGATCTCTTCGACCTTTTCGGTCAGATCTGCTTCGGCACCATCAACAACAGCATCGCCTTTTTGCCCCTCGACACGACGCGCTAATTCTTCAACAAGGCGATCACGATTCACAAGCACAGCGATACTCATGCGATCAATGCGATAATCATCAAAGATGGTTTCAACTGTACGTGAGGAAATTTCGTAGTTCGTCAGTTCTTCACGGCGTTCATTTTCCTCTGAAGAACGCTCACCGGATTGTGATGAAACAGCTTCCTCAGGAAGGTTTTGCTCAACAGTGGTTGGATTTTCCAGACTTGCATTTTGGGCACTCGCATTTTCGCGCACAACGCGGAAAGATCGCTCAACACGCGTCTCGGGATCATAGGAGGTTTCGGAAACCCTTTGATTGTCTGTATTCACAGAGGCAGAAACACTGACCTCAAAGTTGTTTACACCGAGATAAGGCGCCAGCGCCTGGCGGATCGCATTTTCCTTACGCGACGCCAAGTCGGCTTCCAACATTGCCTTACGGCCAGTGGACGCGCTTTGCGCATCTTCACCAGCAGCAAGAAGCTGGCCCTCAGTATCAAGAACTGTCACAGCTTCTGCGGTAAGACCCGGAACTGCAGCCGCAACAAGGTAACGAATAGATTGTGCAACCGAGTTTGTCTGAACACCCTCGGTGCGAATAAGAACGGACGCTGTTGGCTTTTGGTTCTCGCGTCTGAACGTTGCTTTTTCCGGAAGAACCAAATGCACACGAGCAGCTTTAACGCCCTGCATACTTTGGATTGAGCGAGCAACTTCACCTTCAAGCGCACGGACTTTGGTCACGCTCTGCATAAAGGATGTCAGCCCCAGGGAACCCATCTCATCAAAGAGCTCATAACCTGCACCCGATCCGCGCGGCAGACCCTTTTCCGCCAGCAGCATACGAGCGCGAGCCGTTGCGCCAACACCAACGGAAATCGACGTACCGTCTGCATTTACATCAAACGGAACACCGCTGGCCTGCAACGCCATACCGATCTGAGTGACATCATCCCTCTCCAGGTTAGCGTAGAGAACTTCCTGTTCCGGACGGGACAAGAGATATGCTGCTGCGCCAATCGCAACAAACGTAAATAACCCAATAAAAGCGAGCACCATCAGGCGCTTTGCACCTAACTCGGCCAGATTACCATAGATTTTTTCGGCGTTTTCACGAGCTGCCATTGCGACCTCTGCAGGTGTATCAATGGCGCTACCTTCGCTTTTCAACCTTGCGCGAACGTGATCAGGATTTACATTGGGCGAAAATCCACGGTTTCTCCGAGGCAATACAAGTTATTTCGAAGAAAACCAAGAGTATCAGGTATATGCGTCTGCGTGGGTGATGCGCTGAATACTCGGCAGACCATTTACAGTCAAACCACAGCCCTGCTCTTTTAAGCGCTTGCTCACCCGATCAGCCGTTGCATTGATTGCTACAATCGTATTCGCACCGCACTCGATTTGACGAAGCTGCCCTTCTTGCTCAAAAAGCACATCCCGCGCCAGCGCAACAACAGAACTCCAGAAACGCTCATTGCCCCGCAATGCAAACGTCAAGCCTTCGAGCTTCTGCTCAGATGTGAGCACGGAAAGGTCAACCTGACCTGCTTCCTGATCTGCCAGCCTGGAGATATTCAACTGATTACTTAACATCAAGCACCGCACAACTCAAAACAACCAACACGAGACAAAGCTTAAGAAAGCTTATCTCAAATACTGGTATATTTTGTCGAACTTGCGCTAACCTGACTTGTAACAATTTTATCTAAAATTTTATCATAACCAAAAACAAAGGCCCCGGCTACAAACCGGGGCCTCAAAGCTTCTAAGGTT
>NZ_LMCJ01000048.1:0-772 GCF_001623085.1 Pseudovibrio sp. W74 | reverse complement strand
TGAATACCGAGCTGCTGCTGGGTCTGAAGAGCCTGCAGACGAGTGGATTCAGCATTCATGTCCGCATCAACCAGCTGACCGATACCACGATCAATCGCATCAGACAGATTGCTCGCAAACTCTTTTTGCATGTCAACACGTGATTTGGCAGAACCGAGCTCAGTTGCCGCATCAGTGATCGCGGACAGCTGACCGTCAACAACGTCGATGTAAGCAGCCAAGATACCGTTATCTACCGCGTTGTTACCAAGCGTGGAGATATCGAGATCAAGGAATGAAATCGGATCGATAGTACCCGCTACAGTAGAACCAGAAAGCGCTTCAAGCTTTCCAGCCACGTCTACCGCAATCGTGTTACCTGAAGGCAGGGTCGCTGTTGCCGCATTAAAAGTAGCTTTATCCGCATCAGATAGCCCTTCATAATGCTTTAAGATTGCAGCTTCGGTAGCCTTCCTGATAATACCATCTTCAGTTGCGGTAACACTGAGCGTACTCATATCACCTGCAGTTGTATGCGCAACAGTGGCGGCAGTACCATTCAGGTTTTCAGTAAGAATACCTGTGTTGCCTGCTACGCCACGGGTGTCAACCAAAACAGTTGTACGAGTATCAACAACGATGTTCTCAATCTGCGTGTTGCCAGCGGCATCACGCGTGAAGGAACCAGCGATCTCTTTGTTGAGAGCGTCGGTTGCCATGTTCTGCTGCAACCAGTTTTCACCGGAGAAAGTTGCAGAAGAGGCGATGGTTTCAAGCTGCTTTTGAAGCTGCT
>NZ_LMCJ01000047.1:1639-1876 GCF_001623085.1 Pseudovibrio sp. W74 | reverse complement strand
GGTCAGCGCGTGCACACTCCGTTCAAGTTCACCTGCTCCATGAACAAGTCCATCCCGCTGCTTTATAATGCGCTGGTCTCCGGTGAGATGCTGCCGAAGTGTGAAGTCAAATGGTACCGCACCAATTCTTCCGGCAAGCAGGAGCATTTCTTCACCACCTCCTTTGAAGATGCGCTGATCACCAACATTGAGTGTGGCCTGCCGCATTGTCAGGATCCGAAGAACGCTGACTTCACG
>NZ_LMCJ01000047.1:1379-1629 GCF_001623085.1 Pseudovibrio sp. W74 | reverse complement strand
AAGTGTGAAGTCAAATGGTACCGCACCAATTCTTCCGGCAAGCAGGAGCATTTCTTCACCACTTCCTTTGAAGATGCGCTGATCACCAATATCGAGTGTGGCCTGCCACATTGTCAGGATCCAAAGAATGCTGACTTCACTCAGTTGATCACTATTGAACTGTCATACCGCAAGATCATGTGGGAGCACACAGTCTCCGGCACGTCCGGTGCTGATGACTGGCGCACGCCTGCAGCTTAAGTCTCTATCT
>NZ_LMCJ01000047.1:0-1369 GCF_001623085.1 Pseudovibrio sp. W74 | reverse complement strand
CTGATCACCATTGAACTGTCTTACCGCAAGATCATGTGGGAGCACACAGTCTCCGGCACGTCCGGTGCTGATGACTGGCGCGCGCCTGCAGCTTAAGTCTCTATCCTCATTGAGGATGGAAGTCAGATCCGGGCCAGCTTTGGCCCGGACACTGTCTATGGGTGAGTACACACCAGGCAGTCTTTGATTTGAGCCTGATCTGCGGAGTTGGAATATGCAATTTGTCTCTGGCAAAGCCTCAGAGAAGCGCGGTTACTTGCGCAGCTTCTTTCGCGCCCTGCTGTGGCGCCGGCGTAAGGTGGAGGCAATTGCTGAAGCTGCACCCAAAGAGTGCGATCCGGCAGGCACGGCGCATGTGGTCTTGCAAGGCCGTGACCGGCCTGAACGGTCTTCTGATGCACTGCATGAAGATCTGTCAGAAGAGCTGGAGATCCGGGGTTTTCTGGATCAGTTTCCAGGCCACCGCTTGATGGTCAAACCTGGGGATCAGCCGCACAAGGAGATATTCTGATGGTTTATCCGCTGGCGGAACAGAGACTGGCGCAACAACATAGTGCAGCTCATGATGTAAATCCGGTTCAGGATGAGGCAATCGCGGTCTCTCTTGAGGCGTTTGCTCAGGCGATCGTGGATGCCCATCAGAGCATGGCGCTTATGACCGGCGGTGCTTTAGATCTAGCCACCTTGCCCGGCACATTGCTGGACAGCCGGTCTGGACATCAGCTTCTAAAAGAGATCGGTATTAAGGGGCGTTATTACACCAAGATAGCCAATGGAAAGACCTACGTGATCTTCAAGGGCTATCCTGCCGTGCGCGAGGTTCTTAAGGGGACACGGTATCTGTCGTCCTCTCCAAAGGTTGTTGCTTTTGGAATTGGACCAGAAGCCATTCGGGCAGGTGGCCGGGCGAATGCGGTCATCATGATCACCTGCTATGTGGCCCTGGATATCATGCAGTTCATCATGAGCGATACGCAGCTTTACAGCGAACTGTTTGCCAACATCATTGTCGATGTGGCGATCGGGGCTGTTGCCATTGGGGCTGGCATGGCCGCAGCAGCTGCTGGAGCGCTTCTGGCAGGTGCGATTACGACAGTTGCTATTCCTGCCCTTGCTATAACGGCTGGCGCCATTGTTGTTGGTATGGCTGTTGGCATGGCGCTTGGACAACTGGACAAGATGTTTGGCCTGCGAGAAAAACTGTCTGCTGCCCTGCGCTGGACTGGTGAGGCTGTTGCGCGCGGCCTTCAGAAAACAGGACAAGTTATTCGTGAAGCACAAGTTTCCATGCGCCAGAAGGTGGAAGGGCTTGAACGCCGCAGCAATCGGTTTTTCTATGATCTGGAACGCGAGACCATCTGGCATTTGG
>NZ_LMCJ01000046.1:197688-198127 GCF_001623085.1 Pseudovibrio sp. W74 | reverse complement strand
TGGAAGCTATCGGTTGCTGTTTCATCAGCTGAGAGAGCCTCAAACTGACCATTGGGATCATAAGAGAATGTACCATCGTCATTGACAATTACAGCGCCTAGTGTGCCGGTGGTGTCTACACTGAAGGTGTGCGTGTCTGACGCGTCAACATCCGAATAGTTCGGCGAAAGAGTAACCGAGGAGCCCTCGTCGGTACTGGCTGCAACCGAATTGGCGATAGGCCCGTCATTCTGGCCAGCAATCGTGATGGTGACGGTCTGCGTGGATGTTGCTCCAGAGCTGTCGGTCACCGTATATTGGAAGCTATCGGTTGCTGTTTCATCAGCTGAGAGAGCCTCAAACTGACCATTGGGATCATATGAGAACGTGCCATCTTCATTGACGACGACAGAACCGAGTGTGCCGGTGGTGTCCACATTGAAAGTGTGCGTGTCTGACA
>NZ_LMCJ01000046.1:194605-197678 GCF_001623085.1 Pseudovibrio sp. W74 | reverse complement strand
AGTTCGGCGAAAGAGTAACCGAGGAGCCCTCGTCGGTACTAGCTGTAACGGAGTAGGTGATAGGCCCGTCATTCTGGCCAACGATCTTCACAGTAACGGTGGCTGTCGCACTGGCACCGTTACTGTCGGTTACTGTGTAAGTAAAGATATCCTCAGCAATTTCATTTGCGGCCAGATATTCAAAATGGCCGACCGGATTGTAAGAAAACGTGCCGTCATCATTTATGGTAACTGAACCAACAGTACCGGCAGTATCAACGGTAAAGATGTGAGTATCTGAAGTGTCGTTATCGTAGATGACAGGAATAATCTTAAGAGAGAAATCTTCACTTCCCCCTGTATCAACATCGAACGCCAAAGGAGTAGAATTGGTCATTTAGGACACCATATATAAAACAATTACGAATGCAGAACTCATATATGCATGAGAAAATATGGTTGTAAATCGATTTTGATAATATCTAGGGTTGTTGGTAAGCTAGAAACTGCGCTTTGGGAACGCCCCTGCACATGCAAGAGTAATGCACGTTATTTTTCAGAGTGACACAAGATTTCTTCCGGCATCATTTCATTCAGATGCCCCAGTTTTATTGCGGAGGCGGAATGCAAATTGATCACTTAAGTCAATATTTTAGCAATGGCTTTTCCATCGAGAACGGTCAGCAGGTGCATGTACCTCTTGTCACCTTTGAAGAGTGGATGGAACGTCCCGACGTGCGAGACAGCTGGATCAAATCCACACAAGACGGCTTCGACAAAAACATGAAGTATCTTGATGGAGCCACAGCACATTATCAGGCGATGCAGGACATGATGCCCAGATGGATCAAGCAGGATTATGAGCGTCTGGTAAAAGCTCAGAGCAATCTGGCGCAGGCACAAACTCCAGAGGACCGTGCCGTCTATCAACTCCACGTAGACACTGCGCAAAAGGAGCTGGATCATCTTTACGATGTGCAGCAGAAGATGAAAGATCCAAACTACAAGATCGAGTGGATGGAGCAGCAGGACTACTTCGATAACGTCGCCCAGTTCCTACCCGATAAGTCATCCGAACAGGTCAAGCAGACCTATCTGGATGGTGGCGACCTGCGCAAAGGCTTCAACGCTCTTGAGGCCCTTTTGACTTCAGAGGTGTTCCTCCCCGGAAAAGCGCCCGTGCTTCCGCCACCAATCGTGTGGACCGGTGCGTCCAGCAAACACGCAAACATTGGCCATCCAGCCTAAGCCCCAGTCTAGCTGATGAGCTAGTTCTTCTCCCGCAGTTGCTTGCGCTTGAGCTGAATATCCAGAAACCGCAGCCAGACCACGAAGGCGGCACCGAGCACGGTCAGCAGAATTATTGCGGCCTGCAGGAGCGGTTCTGCGTAGCCCTCCCAGATGTTGGCGATCCAGGCAGAGCCTAAGGCTGCGGCGGTAGAAATCTCGTTACGGGTGATCATGCAGCCCTCTCCTCAAAACAAAAGAAAACCCGGCATCGTGTGAGGCCGGGTTGAAGCGTCTTTTCCTGTGCCGGACTTAGTTTTCCAGACACCACGGCGCTGCTTTGGTGCCGCCGTCGTAAGTCACCGCATGGCCGTTTTGGATGAGCAGTGCTCCCAGATCCCGCCCATCACTCAGGGCCAGTTTGCCCACGGCGCGGCCCGCATATTTGCCAAGCTTTACCCCGGTCAGCAGCAAGGTGTCATCCGGCTTTACATGGGCCTTCACAAACTCGGTTGCTTTAAGGCCCAGTTGCTTCTCATGGGTCTTGATATGCGCCGGCACATTCGCCGCTTTGCCGCCATAGAGCGCGGTGCAGCCGGTGCTGCGCTTTTCCGGCGTATCAATGCCCTCCAACCGCACATCCACGCGTTTGAAGTCCATGGGCCAGACCTCCACAAACACGCGCAGCGTATCGGCATCAATGACTTTGATTGTCCTGGCGGTGTAGGGCCCGGGCAGCGTCCGGCTCTTGGCCAGCCCCTGCTCCGCGCTCGCCCAGATCGTCAGGCACAGAATTGCTGTCAGAAGATGTTTCATGGTGACCTCTTAAGGCTTGGCAGGCCGGTTGCTGCCATGTATCGATGACGCACACAGCCCGTCGCAGGGCCTGATAGTGCGCTGTGATCTGCCGCAGCTTTGCATGCCGCGGCAGGGTTTCCAGCTCCTGAGCCACAGCGGCGGAGTACGTCAGGCTGTAGGGGTGGAGCGTTGGAGTGGGAAAGCGCCAGTCATACCCAGCGGGCTGTGTTGGCGGGGACGGATCAGAGCCCGTGCTTGCGCAGGCGCTCAGGCACATCATCAGGGCTATCATCCAGCAGCTCGCGATGGGCCGCAGCCTCTGCCTCTCTGGCCCGCTGCTCAAAGTCATGATGCTCCTCCGTCTTATTGAGCCGATCGGCGCGGGTTTGGGCACGCTTCTGGTCAAGACGGCTGAAGAGCGCTTCGACCACGGCTTTGAGGAAGACACGCAGCAGCTGGCTCATGTGCTGCCCTGCCCGGTCGCGCGATCGCCCTGCTGGATTTTCTGCAAGGTTCGGGGCCCCACACGTCCAGAGACAAACTCGGCCAGATCATCCGGCTGCAGCTTGAAATGACGAATGGCGTCGGGGGCTTTTCTGGTGGCATAACCCGCAACCTCGGCCACAAGCTGGGACCGAGAGTGGATGCGCATGGAGGCCCGGTTGCCCTCATAGGCATCTGTCAGCATCTGCCGCAGTTTGGAAACGACAATCTCCTCCAGAGTTTTGCGGTGACGTTCATCCAGCGATACACCCAGGTATCGGTGCAGTAATCGCGCCGCCCATGCCAGAGCTGCCGAGACAAGCGCGCCCAGCAGAGCGATGAGCGTGGGCATCACAGCCTCTGCCAGTGGCGCAAGGTCGATGGTGTAACTGCCATCGTCAGCAGCCAGTGCAGTACTGGCAAAACTCAGGGCGGCAAAGCAAAGGGCGCACAGGCCCATTGCAAGGGATGTAATCCGTTGCATCAAAGAGGTTCCTTTTATGAGTGAGGTGTGGCCGTTAGGAGTTGTCCCAGGTGGCGTTGGTGCCACGTCCGTCCACGTGGATGAAACTGCGGTAAAGGCCGA
>NZ_LMCJ01000046.1:169082-194579 GCF_001623085.1 Pseudovibrio sp. W74 | reverse complement strand
CACCGACGAACACGCCGCGATCGCGCTGGATGCCGAGCCAGTCAAAACAGGCTTGCGGGATGATGCCCGGACAGCTCAGATCCAGCGCGGTAAACTTCAGGTGCTGGCTGCGGGAGGCTCCGCCAATGGCCGCGTTGTAGGCCGCAGAACGGAAGGCGGAGAGAATGACAACCGGTCGCCCGAAGTGTTCTCTCATTCTATCAGCCATGGTGATGGCGGGGATAATGTTGGGCCAGAGCTCCGCAGGCGGATCTGCGTTGAGGCCGTAACCGGGATGCCCGGGCGTTTCATGCGCTTTCCCTTTGCTCAGCAGCTCATGGGGCGAGAAATGGCGCAGGTTGAGGCCCTCGCAGAAGGCGGCAAAGCCCTCCACGCTCTCTAGTTCAATGATGTTCACGGGAATTACTCCAATAAAAAACCCGCCTCGAAGGGCGGGTGGATGAGTTGCAAAATGCGCAACCAGGAGCTGAATGTCTCTGCAAAATGCAGTATAAAGAGTTTGTGGTGATGGGGATGGATTGGCCATCCCCGCCACAAAGGAGAAAAGCATATGAAGTTACAGCTTCTCGCAATTCTCCTTCAGATTATCGTGGCCCTGATGCTCTTAGCGAACATCATACACCACTGGTAACCTGAAGCCGGTAGGCCCTCTCTGACACAGAGGGTCTACTTGGCTTACAATATAGGAGCACAATCATGTCAACGCAAGATAAACTGGCAATCGCCTCTATCGGCCTTTCCATCGTGATCCTAATTCTGATTGGCATCAACTACGGTTGGTTTTCCTGAAAGCTAAAGCTGTTTATTCAAACCTGGTAGCCTGAGAATGCAATTCTTTGCCGGTCAGGCAGTGTCGCTTCTCGCTTTAGCCTTGCCTTCAATTTCGGTCAGTAATCCACCGCCTTTGGAGTAACTGTGGGTGACGCCTTCTGCGATAAACTCCAACCCGTCTACACCAGGACGCACACCGGCATAGGTGAACGGTTGCCCGGCCAGAAAATCAGGTCTGCCCTCAATTGAAACTGTTGTGGTCACCTCACCGCGCAGCAGCTCTTTGGCACGTGCCTTAGCAGCCTCTCTTGCCTCGCCTTTAGAGCTGAAGGTCTCACGGATCTTGTAGGTGCCCTTCCCGTTCGTATCGCCCTGTGCCTCAACACCGACACGACGGGCTTTGTTCGGGTCCTGATAGTACGCCTTAATCGTCTTGTACCGACCACGATCTCCAAACCGCACGCGGCACGACCCTTCAATGATCTGGGTTTGCGAGATGGTTTGAACAGGAAGTTCCTTTCCGCTCGCACTTTTGCCGGTTCCTTTTTCGGCAAAAACCAGCCGACCATCTTTGATAGCAAACAATGCCCCATGGCGACGTGCAAGCCGTTCAAGCAGGTGCATATCCGATTCACTTTGCTGACCGAGCCACTCATAAACGTGGCTGGCTACTGCATCATCAATGACAGGCTTTAGTCCGTGCTCACCAGCTATCTGCTTCACAATGTCTTTGACGGACTTGTTGTCAAAATGGCGTTCTTTCTGGGTCTTCAGTTCTTCCGTTACATCCGCGCCTTGTCCTGGCACATTGAGGAGATACGGCAGGCATTGCACCTCAATTTCGCTGGCCGTATATTCGCCTTGGTACACCAGACCACTGGTGGCGTACCCCATCCAAACCTTGATCTTAGCTTTTGGCTTTGGCAGCGCGACAAAGGGAGGACCATCCTCCAGTTCCAGATCAACGGTATCTGATCGCGTACCTTCACGGTCCACCACTCGGATGGAAATCAAGCGTTCCAGGAACAGCCCTGAAACGGGTTTGCCGTCGATAGAGACTTTTACGATTGGCCGCATTGTCTAATCCCAAAGCTTCAGCGTGGTTGTCTCATTGCCGCTCAAAACCGGCATAGAGATCTTGGTTCCACGCGGTACAATAGGTGTGAGCCCCGCAAGGTGGGTGTTTGCCGCCAGCACCACTTCAACGCTGCCCCTGGTATGCCCGTAATACTGCGAGCAGATCAGATCCAGAGGGCGTTCAATGTCCACCTCAATCAGTTCCGCCATGTGTGCTCCGTGAGTTGAGTTAAAAGATCGAAGCGACAGCGCCAATCACATTAAAAAAGCTGCTTGGGTAGGCCAGCAGCTCGATGGTGTATTCATTTTGCCCCGGTGTCCCGATCCGGTTGTGAAGGCTTTGAGCTTCTTCGACCCCTTGGATGGTGTGAGATCCAAATACCCGCCCACCAATAGAAACCAACATCAACGGCACGCCCTGCCTGGCAGCAAGGCGCACACCGTCAAGCGTTGTTTGCCCGCCAAATTCTTGCGGAAACAGAACTCCATTGATGCGGATGGTTTCAGAGCCAGGGCCCGTCCATTGCTGGGCATGCATACGCCCGGCAGTCTCCTGCGTAGCCCACCGGGTTTCCAGTGTCCGTTCCAGCTCGGTATAGCCAAAGCCGTGCGCATGAAACAAAAACGGCCCCAGCGCCATAGGAATTGGTCCAGCCATAGCCACTCCATAAGTTTGTAAGATTACATGCCACCATCAGAATGATACTGGCGAATAGCTTTAACGCTCTCTCGCCCTACATCCTTGCCCAGTGAGCGAGCGTCTTTTCCACTTCCACCGGACACATGTACATGAAGCTCACCCACAAGCGGTGCATTACGGGCTGTACTGCCGGCGCCTTGCTGCTGAGTAGTTGGCGGAGTGAACAAGGCAGCCTGAGCAGGCGGTTGCGGTAAAGACAAGCCAATGGGCATTGCAATCGCAGCAGATGCCGCAAGTGCTCTGATTTGTTTCAGTTGGTTGTTGTTGGAGACATATTGGCCCCTCTCGGTCCAGATGTATTCCGGTCCGTTTTCTCCAACGAGCGCCGGACCACGGCCTGTGACACCACCTCTTGCAAAAGCCGGCAATGGCTTTGCTCTGGGTGCGTTCGCTGGCACCATTACAGCTTTAATCTGGTCTGCCTTTTGTTGCAGCGCCTGAGCGATCTGCGACGTTTGCAGTTCCTTTTCAAGCTTGGCAATTGTTTGTGTCAGCTGCTCTCGCATACGGTTCAGGGTCACAAGCTGGGAAGCCTCCCGAGGCGTCCCTTTCACCTTGGCAATCTTGTCATCAACGAACGCCAGCTTTTCCTTCGCTGTTGCCAGGTCGCCGGAAAACACTTTGGATTGTTCAAACTTCTCCCGTGCCACCTGCCTTTTTGGCAGGACATCGGGATTGTTCACTATGCCGGCTTTAAAGACCCAATCCGGTAAGACACCTTCAATCCAACTGTTCAGCGCCTTTCCATTTTGAGCGCCGTCTTCTAACTGTTGGAGATAATGAGCCTGTCTTTCTTCATCCGTTTTGCCCAGCAGGTGTAATTCAGTACTTAGAGCATCCCAAACAATCCCGGCAGAACCAGCAAGCGCGAGGGACTTTCCAGCCCTTCCTCTAACTTTTGATTTGCTCTTTGTTTTGGCTTTGTCTTGCTTGTGATCACCACCCAACAAGTTATCTGCGGCTTCACCCAGTATCAATTCACCCAGCAAACCAGATCCACGGCGTCCTCTGAGCTTATTGGTTGCCATCTTCAGGCCAAGGGCTGCAACTGTTGCCGTTGCAACAAGAGTGGTCAGAGCTCCACCCACCGCAATCAACCCGGCCACAACAGCTGCAATGGTGCCTGCAAGTTTGGCCTGATCCGGATTTTCTTTCACCCAATCACGCAATGGGGCGAGGAACTCACGGATACACTTGGAGACCGCCCGAGCAACTGGCAGCATGGTTTCACCAAATTCCGCTTTCAACGCATACATCTCATTGGAAAGCAGTTGCAGTTCGTTTGCCGTGGTCGCTGATTTTGAAGCGTATTCGGCTTCTGTAGAACCGCGATAGCCTGCATGGTCGTTTTTTGGATCGTACTGACCATCATTTTCAACCAGCTTGTAGGTGTCTTTCAAACGCTGGATGTTTTCAGTCAGACCACCAAAAGCCTTCGCTTCCTCACCAAAAAGCTGTCTTTCAATTGCAAGGCGGCGGTATTTTTCAACCTCCCCAAGCTTTTCAACCACCTTGAGCAAAGTGCCAAAGGCATCAACCTGCATGTCCTTGGCGACCTGGACAGGATCAAGCCCGACTGCCGCAAAAGCTTCTCGCTTGTCTTTACTCAGCGTATCTGCACCGGTCAGCGTCTTGGTGACATTCGCAAATGTGGTGGCAACAACCTCAGGGGCGAACCCACCGGCCACCATTGACGATCCTAACGCAAGCGTTTGATTTTGAGTAAAGCCTGCTTTCTTAAAACTCCCGGCCACGCGGGAGAAGTAGTTAAGCAGGTCAGGAGCGGTGGAAGACGTTTTGTTGGAAAGGTGGTTTACCGCATCAACGTAGTCCGTCAATCCGTCAAGATCTGTGCCCAATGCTGTTTTGGTTTTAGCCAGCACTTCGCCAGTAAGCGCCCCGTCAAGATCAAAAGAAACACCAGCCTTACCCGCAAGTTCTGTAAATCGCTGCAAATCTTCTTTTGCAATACCGGCAGAGCTACCAGACGCCTGCAAGGCAAACAGCTCAAGCAACGGCATCGCAATCTTGGTAGACATATCAATGGTTGCTTGCTTGTATTTCTTCTCTTCAGCCTCATCGGTGAAGTTTGTTTTGGCCTTCACATCGGCAAAAGCTGCTTCCACATCGATCGCGACACCAACGGGGTTGTACATAGCCCGCAAAGCTTGCCTGCTGGCGTAAAAAGCTGCAGCACCGCCAGCTCCAACAGCCGCTGCCTTAACAGCCTTGCCTTTCATGGCCTGCTGTTTCTGGTCCCGCACCTGTGCCGCTTTCTTTTGCTGTGAAAGCTTGGCATTTTGTGCATCGATCGCTTCACTGGTGTTACCTATTGCAGCGGCCAGCTTGCGCTCTTCGGCTGTCAGATCTTTCACGTTCATACCAGCTGAACGCATGCCGGTCTTCATATCGACAAGAGACTTGGAAGCTTTTCTGGTCTCTCTTGAAAGCTTCTCTGCCCCCTCTTCAGCCTGGTCATAGGCCCGACCAACTTTTTTCGCCTCACGCGTTGTGCTGGCAAGTTGCTTGGAAAGGACCTTTGCTTCTTGCCCGGCCTCTTTGGTTTCTGCGTTAAGTGCAGTCAGTTGCTCACTCTGCGCAGCCCGAATTGATCTTAGGCCCTGCTCTTCTGCCTTCAGTTCAGCAATAGCAGCCTTCAAACCATCAATAGGTTCCTTAGCTTTGCGCGCCGCTCGCATTTGCTCTTCAAGAGCTTTGCGCGCTGCCTGATTGCTCGCCAGCTGTTTGCTGGTTTCAGCCTGTTCAACCTTCAGGCGCTGCATACGCTCGGCAAGCTGCATCACCCGATCACTTGCTGCCTCATAAGATCCAGCCAGCAATTTGGCTTGATTGTTCAGTCCTGCCAGCTGCTCGCGCCGACCGGAGAGCGTGTCATAAGCTGCTTTGGTTTTATTCTTCAGGCTGTCCAGCTGGCCTTCCAGTTTCCTGAAGTCCCCGAGTTGGTTCATTTTGCTGTTGAGGGTTTTAACCTCACGCACCCATGGCTCGGCAAACTTCTTTGCGGCCTGCGCACTTGCCCCCGTGGTCTTTTGAAACTCGCGGGTCATGTTCGAGACCACGCGCAAGTTCAATTGAGTTTCAATCTTGCGCATAGCATGCTCCAGTTTGCTTTAATTATCGCCGGGAGGTCTCAAATGCTTCCCGCTTGATCCTCTGGGCTTCATAAAAATAGTCGATAGCTTTTTGCGGTGACAGTTGTTCTACGTGACTGAGCGGCGTGGACAGGTGAGCGGCAATCTCTGCCGCCACCTGTAGCCAGCTTAAGGTTGTTCCGTCACCGCTTCCGCGTTTGGGTCTTCACCCTCACCCGGTCGCTTATCAGGAGGAAGAAAAAGCGGAACCGTTTGCATGTCGCACGCGTTGTAATCGTAGAGCTTCAGGCGCTTGATGACAGGCAGGCTCACATCGGCAAGAGCTGCCAACAACACAGCGTTGCTTTCCAGAGTGTCCTTTTCAAACTTCTCGGCTTGAATCATGTCCGCAACAGTGGGTTCGCGAAACACAAGCTCGTTATAGGTCCGCCCGTCATGCTCGACAGGCGATTGAAGCTTTACAGTGATCTGATCCATGTCGGTCTCTTAAAGCTGGAGTGCACTGCGGATGCTGTCATATTGCGACACACCGCCAATCTTCACGTCAAAATCATCCATCTCAACAATCTGGGCACCGTCGATTTCCAGTTTCATTGAGTGGACCGAGACCTGATAATCCGTCTCTGATTTATCACCTGGCTTCCAGCCTCCGGCATCGACTTCACGCAGGAAGCCGCGCATATAACAGGTGGCGCTATGAGTGGTGCCGTCCTCATCAGCAAACGCCCCGGTGGCGAGAAAATCCTTTTCAACACCAGCTGCCAGCCCGAAGAGCTTCAAAGTCTCAGGGTCAAAGGCTGTCATTTTGAAGCTCATTTCCAGCTTCTCATAGCCAAGGACCACATCGCGTTCTTTGATCATGCCGGCATTGCGCATGCTCTCGGTTTTCACCGTGAGCTTGGGAATGGTGATTTCACTTGCGTTGCCCACTTTGGAATCGCGATCCACGAAAATGGTGCAGTTGCGCAAGATGTATTGCGGTGTCTCTTTCATGGGGTTTCCTTAAACGGAGGTGGTCAGAACACCGTTCAACAGCTCGGTGTAATAGGTGATGTTGCGGTGAGCGATGAAGCGGATATCTTCCATGGGAGCTGGCGGCTCAAAATCCACGGCCAGCGTGATCTTGCCGCCTGCCATGGCCTCGTCCGTGTTGCGCTCCATGTCCAGCCAGACCTTACCGCCCAGGATAGCGCCTTCAGCCTTCAGCTTGGCCATGAAGGCATTCCCGCTCTCAACCATGAACCTCAGGTTGGCCTTGGAGAACGGCTTATCGACAAACTCCATGTAAGCGCTGCGGATAGCATCATTGATGAAATCAGCCGTCCGGCGCACCGCCATAAACCGCCAAAGATCATCGCCGCCAGAAAGCCGGTTGCCCCAGGTCTTAAAGCCGTCTCCATGATTGATGATGGTGGCAATGCCGCGCTCATTGAGATAGTCGGTCTGGGGGCCATACGCGATCGGGCGGGACACCGCCGTAACACCGTTGATTGTTTTGTTGGAGAGCGACCACCAGAATCCGTGCGTGCGATCCGTTTTTGCCTGCACACCGCAAAAATACGGCGCTGATGGCTTAAACCGGTTGGCATTGAGATCCGTGTCCCAGTCTCCAACCTTTGGATCAACAATGTAGATACGCGGGTGAGCGTTTATTTCTTTGAAGTTCACCGCGTCCTGATCCGTGCTATCAGGTCCATCAACGATGCCGATAGCCTCAAGCTCACCCAGCACACCGCCAAGCTCGGCAATCACCGGATCACCAACCGCACCAATATTGACAGTCGCGGTTGCCCCGTTGCCATCCCCGTTTAAGGTAGCTGTGGCATTAGTGTAACCGGAACCGGCCTTGGTAATCACCAGTTCGGTGACTGCCCCTTCCAAGACCATTGCAATTGCCTCAGCCCCGGTACCATCACCTGTAATCGTAACGGTTGTGGCATCGGTATAACCGGCACCACCACTTGTCACGTTGATGGATTGCAGGCCTTTATCTTCAAAGCTGCCAGTAAAGCCAGGAATGGCAATCAGGCGCGGTGTCAGGCCATGAGCCGACTGGCATTTTTTGAGCGCGTGGATACCGGTGAGCGTTGAGGCTTCACCGATCACGTTAGAAAGCGTTGCAGCAGCATCTGCCCCTTCTGCAACGCGGATCACAAACACGTAGGTTCCCACCTGTTTAAACACCGCATCAACGCCATCGCGCAGATTTCCGTCCCCGAGCAATGCCGCCTTGCTCTGGTCCCCTAAAAGCAACACCGGCTCATTCAAAGGGAAGGCTTCAGCATCGGCACCTTCAGCAGTGCCAATCAATGCGATGGTAGAGGTCTGGGCAATCTCGATAAGAATGGGATTTTCAGCAGATTCAAAGACCCGCACCCCATGGTGAAAGCTGGTATCAGCCATTCAATTCTCCATAAAAAAACCGGCCACACAGGACCGGATACGGATGAAACTCAAAAGGAAGGGAAGCGGCTTAAAACTGCTCTGTCAGTGCAACCACTTCAGGCGGACACTCCGGCCAGCTGGCATCCTGTGTGAAATCGGAGGCTGGATCTTCAGCAAGTTCCAGGCATTTGGAGCGCATCGCGCCCACCCAGTCCAGCGCAGCCTTAATGCCGACCAGAACCGCTTTTTCATCCTGTGAGCGATCCGCTTCAGCCTTGCCCGCAATCGCAGCCCCAGCGGTTGCCATGTTCATCTGGGTCTCAGCGCTGGCGCGGGCATAAATACGCTTGCGGCATTCCGCTTTGATGGTTGTGAGACGGGCATCTTTGTGGGCTCCATCAATGGCAACCTGTGGCACTCCAGCTGCTTTCAAGTCCGCTTCGCTCCAGGCAATGTAGGTTTTGCCTGCATGTTTCAGGCTCAGGCTCTGGCCTTCAGGTTGATCGTAGTAATCTGACATAGTTTTACTCTCGTGATATTCGGTTTGAAAGGGAGGCTGGTTTGAGCTTAAGGCAACTCATCAAGCGTGATGTTCATGGTGTAAGAACCAAGTCGGGAGTTCCTGCTGAAACGCTCCTTCAGGCCTGCCCCCGAAGCCGTAATATTGGAGAGATAGACACCAACTGGACTATAGTGCCCAAGGACATGACCGGCTGGCGCACCTTCGTCTTCCGTAGGAATGTGAATATTCCCGTAACGGAATGTCACACCCTGGGTGCCTGTATGTGAAGAAGTTGTACAGCTCACAATGGAGGCATAGTTGCTGGTTGGAAGCCCGTTAAACTGCGGATCAAGAACCGGCAGTTCCATGTCCAGGTAACAGAAGTTGAAATATCCAGATCCAATCCAGCGAAACCCCTGGAATGCACGGTAATCTGTGTCATCTGTTCCATGAGAGTACTGCTCGAACGTCACCTTGCGATGAGCGTCTTTGTGACCAGTAATCATCAGGTAACAGTCACGCGCAAATACTGGCTCTGTCATGTGGTAGTCGCTCAGCAAGTAGATATAGCCACGACCATGACGAGGAACCAGATCAGCAGCTTTTGCCATGCGTCTGAATGGAGCTTCAGCTGATCCATCATTCTCATCAGAGCCGTTCACCGCATCCACGTGAAACGTTCGCTGAAGCTCGGGCGCGACCTTCAGAATTTTTTGGATCTCAGCATCGTGCTGCGAGTAGGTTTCCCGGACGGCTTGGGTCAGGGCTGTGGTGGATTTGACCACCTCATTCAGGCTTTGTGTCAGACTCATTGCAACTGATCCTTTTCAATAGTGTGGCGTTGAATGGTGAGGAGTGAGGATGCAAGAGACGCACCCAAAGTAAGCTGCTCAGTGCGGGTGTTCGTTTGGTGGTCAACTTTGCTTTCCAGCGCCTCAATCCGACGCAGCAACTCGGCCTGACCAGTCTGAGAAATGGAAAGCGCTTTACTCAGACTGCGCACCGCTTCATTGAGCTGGAAATTTTCGTGTTGCAGAGCAATCATAGAGGTGGCTGTGCCCGCAAACTCCTCGCCAAAGAAGAGCTGAAAATTCACATCACCGGTGATCTCAATGACGCTTTGCGGAAGCCCTGTCAGCGCCAGCACAAACGAAAATGCGATTGGTACGCCAGGCGTGTACTGCGCCAAAGGCGTGTCAGGGTCTGACCATACGGCCAGCAAGGTGCCATCCTCTAACATCACACCAAGCTCTGCCAGTATGAACCCAGTGTCCCCGTCAATCTTAGCCGTGATCTCCATCTGGAAATCATCCAGATAACGAGACCCAATTATCTCGATACGGGCTTTCTCTGATTTTAGACTGTTCTCATTGCCTGTTGGCGTATAACGCGAAGTGCCGAAGCACAGGTGTGTGATCCTGGCATGAAGGCCAGCGTCTGAGGCATCAAAGATAGCCCGCATGCCAGCGCGCGTAAGTGTTGGATTGATGGCCTTAAGGCTCATGTCAAAAGCTCTCCATGAAGTGAAAGAAAGGAATGCCCGCGACCAGTTGCGGCACAACCAAGAACGGCCCCCATTTGCGGGAGAACCGGCTCAACTGTTTGCGCCAGGAAGGCAACACCATGTGCTACCGTGCCTGCGCTCAGCGTTGCTCCACTTTCGGGAAGAACCATTGCGCCCGTGGGCTGCGTGAAGGCGTTAGACCGGCCTGCAAGGCCAATACTGAGCGATGTCTCAAACTGCGCTCCAATCTGGAAACTAAAGCCCCGCGATTTTGGTTTAGTTGCTGAGATTGTGTTCAGGATATTTTCTTGCAACCTGGCATCCAGAACCGGCCCATCTGCAAAAATTTGCTCATTGGCATAAGCTGTAATCTGAAACGTGCCAGCTACGCCCGAGCCGCCCTCCTGCCACCATTCCAGCAAGTGCGCTGCCACCCCAAGAGCTGTGAGGGCAGTCTTAATTGAGTAAGGGGTGCCTTTGTATTTGTGCACCTCTTTCGAGACAGCCAGCACACGGCGTTTGACTTGCTCAGGCCATTCCCGGTCCCACACATCAACGGAAAGCTCCCAGCCCAGATGGTCAAGCAGGCTTGCAGGTGCTTTCAAAGGGGCCAGACAATCGCGAATAACCTCAGCTGGAAGACCAGACATACGGTCTTCAACAAGATCCATTGCCACGACAATATCAGCAGAGTTCGGCGGTAGCACAGTTTGGCGGAGAACCTTATCAGACATTGCGCCAGCCTCCGGTGATGGAGGTAACGGTAATTTTGACAGAAGAGGCGTAAGGCGCTTCGAAAGGCCCGACCATCACATCAGCTGCAGGCTTGGTGATGATCACCTCCTCCACACCATCTACTTTCAATGCCGCCGCAAGTGTGGTGCGATAGAGCGGGCGACCTATGGCAAGGCGCGTTGAAATAAACTTTTGCAAGGTTGCTTGCGCTTGTTCTTCAACGATGGAAGCAGTTGAAGCTGACACAACTTGCAGCTCAGCTTCAACTTCATAGTGAACAGGTGTCGCAGAGATAACCGTCAACTTGTCACCCACTGGCCTGCGTTTGTCTGATTTCAGGTTCTGATAAACGCTCTCCAACAGAGCATTACTTGCGACCCCGTCCCCAATTCTGGAAAGAACACAAATCACGGGCTCAGCAGGAGGAATTGGCGGGTCCAGATTGTCATCAGGCCCATAAGGCACAACGTCCAGCACATCACCGGAGGACTGCAAAGCCCAGTAGACGTATGCGCCTTCCGGCCCATAGGGAGAGTAGCTTTCCAGCACCAGCTGAATGCGTGCCCTATAACTTTCATCATCCTCATAAATGACGTTTTCAGGGTCACTGTCATCCAGAACCAAGCGGGCAACGCCCCGCCCTGCTCCGCGATGGTCAAGATCAGATCCAGTTGCCGTTGCAAGCAGAACTGATTTCACCGCCGCATTAATGCGCGCATTCATGTAAAGCTCGCGCGATGCTCCTGCCTCACTTAAATAGCGGGCGGGCGATGCAGCAATGGAGCGCGCCAGTGCCATGATCTCATCAGCTTCAGCCTGTTCAAAGCGGCCATCACGCAAATGACGGTCCAGCTCAATAAGGCGGGCTTCAAGCAAAGCATTATAGTCCAGTTCCACCACAGCGGAGGGTTCCGGCAGTGTCGCCAGATCAAGCGCAGCAAAGCGGCTCATGGTGTTATCCTGATGTCGGGAGTTAAAGGCCAGAGATCGGCACAGATAAGGTTTGCTCTCCACCTTCCGGCGCAGTATCGCCGTGATGGCCTCTTGGCAAATAGGTGCCAACCAGGTTCAAGTGGATCTTGCCAGGTTCAGCCTGCGATACGTTTAGGGAGCTTAAAGAAAACCTTGGCTCCCACTGCTCCAGGGCAGTTGCGACAGCCACAAACAACGCCAGAATGCCAGCATCATTGGAAGGCACATCCACCAGGTTTGGCAGGTCAGATCCAAACTCACGCAGGAAAACCCGCGTGTTTTTTGGAGTTGAGAACAACCGGTTGATGGACTGGACCACATGAGCCCAACCAGAGACCTCACCGCCCGTTATCTCACTTAAGTCCTTACCGGCCATGCCCTAACCGGCCTTTAGAGAGGAAGCCTTGCTTTTTGCAGCTGCCGGCTTTGTGGTTTTCACGCTCATCTCAGCAAGCCGGCTACCAAGAGGCGGAAGATCAACCTGAGCCTGTTTTTCAAACAACTCAATTTCCTCGCCTTCCCGGCGATAGGTTCCATGCAAGAAGCCTGCACGCAAAACACGGTAGCGGTTTTTTTCCATAGTATCCTCCAATTAGACAGGAGCCCCGGTCTTAGATGGACCAGGTGTCACTCCAGAATGAATGTGGGTGTGGTCTATTGTGGTGCCTTCCGACTTCACATAGCCGGAGTTCAAATCCACATCGCCTGCGGCCTCAATGCCTGAAGGCGTCAAAGTGATTGACGTACCTGCAACGCTGAAAGTCATCTGCCCATCAACCAAGGTAATGGACGCATTCCCAACACTGAGCTGGAGTTTATCGCCACCACCTGAAACGATAATTTTTGTCGCCCCAACCTGCGCAAGAACATGGTCGTCTCCTTTTGCGCTCGGTCTGGGATTGTCTTCACTTGGCAGCGCAGACCCAATGCGGGCATCGGTTAAATCACCGCTCTCACTGGTCAGTGATACTTGCTGACCAATCGAAGGCGGATTGTGGGTCTTATTGGCGCCGCTTGCCGGCTCGGTCCAAGGTAGCCAGCCCGTAAGCATGGGAGTATCTGAATCTGTCAGCCTGACCCGTGCTTTGCCTTTGGCCGCATCAACTTCAGAAATCACCCCTTCGCGCGTGCGCGAAGCAAGCCGCCGTTTGATCTCGGCAACCTCAAAATGCAGTTCAGCAATTAAGTCTGGCAGGTCCTGCGACATTGCGCGTGCTCCAAGTTACTGGGAACCGGCGCTGACTATGCTCTCCGGTGGGTCATTGGAAAAAACAGCTGAAGGATTGAGCGCAGATGCATTGGTCAGTTTTAGGGCATCCGCTTCAAGGCCAGATAACCCATGAAGGAAGGAAAGCCGGTCATCCTGCTCCCGACCGTTCCAGGCAAGCAAACCTTGCAAGCGCTCACATTGCTGAGGATCACTCTGCGCAAGCTTTGTTAGAAACCGGCTCCAAATCCCAGTCTCAGGCAGTGCTGCTCCTGGAACAGGGTCTGCAACCAGCTCAACGGTTAGCCGCAACTGACCACTCACCAACCGCACCCCATCACGGGCATTGCCATGACGCAGCTCTTCACAAGCTCGAAAGTCTGGAGCAAATCCCTTAAGCAGCTCAGACCAAGGGTTTTGAGGATCAAGAAGAGCGAACTTGATTTGCCGCGTTAGGGCATCAAGAAAGAACTCAAAGTTGGGACTTGTTGCAGGCACTTCCAGCCCAACAACAATACTTTCGCCCTTCTCATTGGTCTGGGTCATCGCAGCTGTAATGCCGAAATTAAAAACCAGATCCAGGTGACCATTTACGCGAAGCGAGCGACCACTCAACTCGCCCGAATTAGAAACATCCGTGTAAACGGCAATAAAAGGGCCTTCCTCATCGGTGCGCAAACTTCCATCACTACTCACCTGAAGCGCCGCCACCTTGCTATCAAGGATATTGTTACCAACTAACGTTCCTGCTGTTTTTAGCGCCTCCACGGCGCAGTGACGCAATGCAATACGGGCAAGCGACATTAGGCTTCTCCGAGTTCAAGAATAATGCGGGACGCACCGCGATCATAAACATCAAGGACTTCAAACCACGGGAGGCCAGCGCGGGAAAGCGCTTGCACCTTGTCTCCGGTCTTGGGCATAGGCCCGCCATAGTCAGAGCGGGAAAGCTCCAAGAAAGATGGCTCTGCAGAAAGGCTGGTGCGCTCTTTTTTCGATCCCTTGGCAAGATTGAACGCATGCCCTGCACCACAGCGCAAAACCGCATTCACCGCCGTATTTTCGCGGGTAGCATCGCTGCGCTGTTCACCGTCAAGGAAAGCCAGCAAAACCGGCTCTCCCATGACGTCATCCACCTCTTCGGTGAGTTCAGCCCGAAGGTCATCAAGCTCAGGCATGATCAGTCCTGAGCCGAACCATCGGTGCTGGTCTGATCCTCAGAATTCGTGCCATCAGAACCATCACCGGCACCAGCACCAGTAGATGAATCCTTAGATGACTTGCCGCTCTGAGAACCAGAGTTGTCACTCTGCGTTGCCGCTGGTTTAGGCGGCAGAGAAACTTCTGCAAGCCCACCAAAGGCATCCAGTTTACTTAGCTCAGCCTTCTTCAAACCTGTTGGCAGTTGCTCGCCCGGTTTAATGACGCCTTTTGAGGTCAGCAACCGGGCAGTTGCGATCTTGACTGTGCCAGCTCCTGCCATCAGACCACCCCTTTCCAGACTTTCACACCGTTGGGACGACCCGGGATCATCAATGGCGCTGATTGCGTCATTGCCTGATCAATGGACGGATTGTCCTGTTCCCAAACTTTGGGGAACATCGGCATCGCCTGAAGGCCAGCTTTCTTGTCCATGATGGTGCCAAATGCACGAACCCCGTAAACACCAGAGGTCCCACTTTCGCCAACTGGTGCAACCAGCATGACTTCACCGGGTTCCAGATAAGGCTTTTCGGTCCCATCAACATCACGATAAGTGCTGTGATCGACATAGATGTTAAAGTTGCCAGTGGTTCCTTTGAATTCAACTGGATTTTCCGGATCTGTCGCAGATGGAGACGCCGTCAAAGTGCTGTCATTGCGCTTAGTGAGATCCATCTCGGCCTTCACGCTTTTGTTCACTTTGAAATGTCGCCACACATCCGGAGCAAGATAGACTTCTGTTGCCCGAGACCCAGTCTTTTTAGCAACCTCCGCAGAACCTTCTTCCAACAAAGAGAAAAGCTCATAGTCGGCGTTTGACCATTTCTGATCATCATCAGTGATCAAATCCACCATTTCAGGCGCACGGCCAAAATCCACCAGACGAGCGGGATAATCATCCCCCACAATCAGGACTTTGCCTTCTTTCAGAGCGAAACGTCCAAGCCATTCCCATCGCGCTTCAACTTGCATTTTTTGTTCGTAAAGAGCGAGAGCGACTGCTCGTTCAAACCGATCCATAGCAGTAAGTTCGCCAGAAAACTTTTCACCAGCCATACGCGTGACAGCATCGGTTGGCTTGATCATGTTCAGCGGCTTCACGTAAGCAGGTTTGAATGATTTAGCCGTGTATCCAGCACGCTCCTGCGGCTTGCCTGCATTCAGAGGCATTACGAAAGGCGCAAGCGACACTTGATCTCTGAACACGCTATCAAAATGGATCTCTTCTTTGTCTGAGAGATGCTCAAGCTTGAAAAACTTATCAATGAAATGCCGTTTAGGCGTAAAAATTGTTTCGATCACGGTCATCAGATCGCTTAGGGTGTAAATATCCACGTGCATAATCTCCTTAAGCAACCTGCCAATAACGCGCCAAGATGCCGTTGCCGCGCAGCGCATGTTTCACCACTTCAGCGTCCAGGTCACCAAAGTGCATTTCATTTAGGTTGAAATCGTCACCTTGAACGTAAACGCCCATGGAACTGTCCGCCTCCAGCGTAATGCCAACAGGCATCACGATACTGGCCTTGCTCGCATCGTTAAGAGCAACAAACACCTTGTTGGTGCTGTCATACTCAAGCACTTGACCGCGCTTATAAGTACCAGCGGCAACTGTGTTGGGTTGGGTTTTAACATTCCCGCCATGGAGGTTATCGACGGGAGACGGTCCGTGGTTGAGACTTCCAGCCAGATGGCTCATTTAGCACCTCCAAACATGCTCTTTGCTCGGTTGACCAGACGTGCCCCTTTGTCATCGTCGGTCAAATCTGATGGGTTGCTGTAACTAGATGCTTGGGAACTGGCAGATAGGCGCTGCTGTTCGTAAGTACTGGCCTGAGTTCTTTGTCCGTCACTCTTCGGCGCATTGCCCTCACCAGCTTTAGCAGCCTTATCAAGCACCTTCTGACCATCCTCAAAGCTTGTTGAGGTCTCAAACGCAAGGTACTTTGCAAGTTCAGTGCGACCAACAGCTTCAGCACAATTGAGGATTTTGCCGATGCGCTCACGCTCGGCTGTTTGCGCATCGGCAGCATTCGACTGCATCTGGTCAGTAGTAGAGTTGGCGGAGTTGGCATCCGCCGCAGTTTGTGTCGTCATAGGCTGTATCTCCTGATTGACAGTCGTTTGTGCGACGGATGCCGCCGGAGAGCGCTGAGGCTCAGCACTCCAGTTCCTTGTCTTGGAAAGTTGTTTCAGGGTGTCGGGCGCGCAGTTGTAAGTGCGGTAGTCAAAGGCAGACACACTCACTGCCTGTGCTGCCTCATCAACGGTTGCAAAACCTTGAACCTGAGCTTCACTGCCATTCATCCAGGTTTCTTCAACCATCATTTGGCGTAGCTCGTCAGGTGTCTTGCCGGTTACATCTGCGTAGATGCCTGCAAGTAAATCAGCTTGCTTGTGCAGCAGCTCACCCATCGCTTCGTGCTCTGCTGCTGTACCGCGTTTTTCTCCAGCAGGATCATGGATCATCATCATGGCCCCGGTACGCATAGTGCGTTCATCACCAGCCATGGCAATAATGGAGGCAGCTGAAGCTGCCATTGCGTCGATGATGACAGACACTTTGCCCTTGTGCGTTTTCAGAGCATTGAAGATGGCAATACCTTCATCGGTATAGCCACCACCTGAGTTGATCCGCGCGGTGATCGGCTCATCACGGCCATGCAGAGCAAGAGCATTTAGCACTTCCAATGCTGTAAAGCCTTCATCCCAATAGTTTTCGCCAACGAACCCATAAAGAATGAGTTCGCCGTCCTGTAAAATTCCCGGCATTTTAGATATCCTTAAAGAGTGGGCTCAGCACCAGCGAACTGAGCGAGCCCGGCGGCGAAGCTTGCCGCCAGCAGCAAGGCTGCACTTGGCTTCGTACTGAGCAATCAGCTTTTTCAGCGCAGGCAGATTGGCAGCTGTGTAAGTCACTTCATCCCGTCCAAACCGGACGGTTTCCCGGCGACCACCAACGGCAACAACCAGCTCAATTTTGCGGAGCGCCGTTGCAACAGCACATGGCTCATTGATGGAAACCATCTCAGAACCGATTTTGACCTGATCACTCATCAGCAGCTCCTTGTGCTTCATCAGTGCTTGGTGCCGTTGCCTGTGAAGATGTTCGCTCATAGGGTGAGCGCATTCCCTCAGCGAGATAGCGCCGGTGCTCGGAGAGGCGCTGCTCAAACAATTCCTCTTCATCTATGCCCATCTCAGAGCATTCATGAGCAAGGGATGAGGTGCCATTTTCCAAACGCGTGCTGGAAGCCTTGGCGCTTTTTGCATCATCTGCCGTTGGTTTGGCCGGTCCTTGCCACTGGGCCCAGGACGCTTCTTCACGCAAAGCCGAATAGGCTTCATACCCGCCCTTGAAGGGAATACGCTCTTCACCGATTTCCTCATCAAGCCAGCTTTCGTAAACAGCCTGATAGGTGGGCGCAGCAATGCGCTCTCGCCGCCTGGTCACGACCGGCCAAATGCTTGCATTTTCCATCCGGACGCTGGAGTAAGTGGCATTGGAATAGTCCATGGTGAGACCACCGTAGGTAATCCCAATCGCCCGAGCCATTTCCCGACCAAGTGAGCCTGAGAACGGCAGGTAATGAGGGCCCGGAGTTCCAGCTGTCTTGATTTCGAAATCTTCACCCGGCGCGATATGTGACACCGTAGGATCACTGCCCAAATGAACGGAGTTTTCTGCTGATTTATCCAGGGTGCTTAGGAGATAATCAGAAAAAGAGTCTTTGAACTCCTTACCGGCTTCGGTGTCTTGCATCGCGTCGATCGCAGCAAACGCTTCTTCTGATGGCAACTCACTCTTCAAAACAGCAGCAAACAAGGTTTGCAAAATTGCGGTT
Organism: Pseudovibrio sp. W74; assembly: GCF_001623085.1. NCBI lineage: Bacteria > Pseudomonadati > Pseudomonadota > Alphaproteobacteria > Hyphomicrobiales > Stappiaceae > Pseudovibrio > Pseudovibrio sp. W74. Next base: position 176,565 of record NZ_LMCJ01000046.1, on the reverse strand, counting down.
TGCAGCGTGGCATCTTCAAGCATTTCGTGCTGGATGTGCTTTCTAAAGGCCGACGCCAACACGGAAATTCCACGTACATCGCTTGCACAGGTGGGATCAAAAATATGCAAGACCTGAGCACGCCCAGCCAGATCGCGAGCGTTATACCTTGTCTTGACGGTTTGACCGTTTCTAGCCTCTTCAATCAGATAGGAAATCGGGCGGCCATTCTCATCATGGTAGACACCCTGAAACAAACGGTCATGTTCCAGCGTGTCCTGTGCCAGCTTCTGCGGTGAGAACAGGCAAAGCTTTGTTCCGGCTTTAATGCCGTAGCGAGACCGCTGAGCACTGCCCATATAATCCAGCATGCCCGTCACTTCGCCAAAGGTGATGTAGTCTCTCAAAGAGCAATCAACCAACTGTGGCAGTGTGAACTTACCGCGCATATCGCATTCAGCCTGGTTCCAGGCAAACCGCTTCCAACGTTGCTTAACTAGTCGGCACCAATCAGCAGTTTCCTGCGCATCATAGCCTGCAGCGTGTAAGTCCGGTTTGGGATTAAGCAGCAGCTCGGAGCCAACCGTATCTGCAATCACCTGATCCACAGCGCCTTTAAGCCGCCCTGAGTTTTGAATGATGTCACGCGCCAGTCCTGCACAGCGGCGCCAGGACAAACGAATATCATCCCGGCTGTTTGAGAGCGGAGCTGGACGTGTTGCCAGAACCTTAGAGCGAGTATCGCGCAGATATCGACTGACGCTGCGCACTGCAACCTGCCCTGTTCCCTTCTCAGGTGGTGCTGATTTCCCGCCTCGGTTAAGCAACCGACCAAGCGCTTTTAACGGTTTCGCCATTTCTCGCGCCTCTTCCTGATACGTTGCTGCCTCTCTGCCCATCCGTTGTCGTGAGCGGGAGCTGCTTTTATCTGTGATGTTTTGGTGGGAGTGCTGACCTGAATTGCCTTGACTGCTTCAGGTGAAAGCAAGTCCAGATCCTTTGCAGGCACCAACCGCTTTCGCAGCCGCGCCCAATCATTGTCAGTGTTGGAAGTCAGGCCCAAATGCTCGGCAATCGCCATGGCGTAGATCCGGCAATCAAGGAAGTGGTTATCTTTCCGGGATTTCTTCCATTCCTCAAGCAACCGGCCCTTCACCAGTTTCTGGTCGAAGTACTCAGCGGTGATTTGAAGAAAGTACTCTTCATCCAGCCAAACACCATAATGACAATAACCAGGTGGATCACGCTCAGCGCCAGCTGCCATGCCAGACTTATGCAAGCTGCCATAGAACTCATGCTTAAGGCCCCATGTTCCAACCGGCCAAAGCTGAGAGCCACGCACCTTTACGCGCTTGCCCCGTTTGTTGACTGACTTCTTTTGAGGTAACCCGATCGCTGGAACACCGCGTCCCCCTTGACCTTTAATGGCGTAGGTATCTGGCCTTGCTCTGCACCAACTCAGCACCTGCTCCATACGGCCACTGTCACCAGCATCCACCGCCAGACCATCCAGCCGGCGCTCCATGCCCCATGCGTCCTTAAAGTGCTGTTTGTAAAACTCATCCAGCTTAAGCCATGCACCGGCCTTAATGTCGTCCGTAGAGCCTTCAAGAAAGTGCGCATCCACGCACCAACTTTGCCGGTCATCTCCAAAGGCCACCGCCTCCACATAGATGCCGTAGTGCTGAACGTCCGCACCGGCCACAAACAACAGGCCTTCAGCCGGGATCGTGCCGCGCTCCAGCTGTTCACGCCGCTCCATAAGCCGTTCATGTTTCGGAGCATTGCCGCGCATGGCATATGCCTTGGCGAGCACCAGATTGGTAAAGTTCTTTTTGGCTGCTTCACTTCGTTTTTCCGCATTGATGAAATCCCGCGCGATATCGCCGTAACTCATCATCAGCGAGCAAAACGCATCCACATGAAAGCCTGGCTGGCGTCCCTCGTCTGGCTTTGTAGCAATGAACCGCCCTTTGCGAACAGCAACTACGCGCTCAGCCTCTGTAATAGAGTGGCCGCATTCCTCACAAAGGTAAGTGCTCTCCTCTGGATTCTCGCGGTTTACCTGAAACCCGCTCCAGTCCTGCCGTTGTTCAAAGTCGCAGGACGGGCAGCGGATATGCCAAAACCGTTGGTCTGAGCGTTTGAAATCGCGATCGATACGACAGTGGCCTGGACCTTCTCCGTCTTCATCGCCGCTATCATGTTCCGGGGTAGAAAGAGCAAAGATCTTATAGGACTTCTCACGGCGAAATGCGGTGAAACGACCAAAGAAAAGCTCTTCAGGATCGCCGCCATTGTCCGTCTCTTCCCACTTAGAAACCTCGTCTTTCACCCCATACTTGATCGTCTTGGAGGAAAGATCCATTTCCGAATTGGCATTGGCAAGCGACAGTGCGCCACCTGGGAACTTCTTCTCAAAGGTGGTTGAACCTTTACCGCTGCGGCTTGTAATCGGTTCAATCACCTGCTTGGAAGTGCGCTTCTCCCATGCCTCAATCAAAGGCATGATCTTCATGGAATTGGTTTCTTTCAGCGCCTGATCGCCAGGCACAGCGTACAAAATATTGTCGGGTGCGTTTTCCGCCAGGTAGATGCTCCAGGAAAGCCCCAGAATGGAAACACCGGTCTGCTGAGACTTGCGAACGCACACATAGTTGCAAGGATGATCAGCAGACAGACACGCCGCAATCTCCAGCAAATACGGAGCGTCTTTAGCATTCCAAAGCTCTCCTCGCCTCGGCCCGTCCACCAGCTCAATGTTCTTTGGGAGCCATTCATGAAACGGTAGCGGCTTCTTAGGGCGGATCGCCTTTGCAAGTACTCTCGTAACAAGACGAGCCGCACCGTAAACTCTTGTGTTTGCTCCTCGCAAACTTCCCAAAGTTTCCTGCATGGCTCACCTGTTGTCGTTAGAGTTCCTCCTGTTGCTCCCCTGCAAGCATGAGTTCTTCTGCACTTGCTTCAGTCCCAAGCATGTCCTCTGGCAGATCATCAAACTGTGGTGCTTCCTGAAAAGCAGCTTCCATTGCTTCGGCAATCTCCTCTGCAACTTCAAAGGCAACATCTTTCAGCGCCAGGCGCAGGCCATGGACACCATCTTTGGTGACACGTGCTGCCAGATCATCTGCCCGATTGGGAAGTCGCGAAACAACGGATTTGATCTCGCCTCCCATTTTGGCGAGCGCATCTTCCATAAGATCGCGGCGCACCAGCGCTCCAAGCTCTTCCTGCATTGCAAGCCGGAGCCGGAGCACCTTAAGCCATGTCTCTTGGCGCTTGCCCTCGTTAAGGCTTTGCGGATCGGCACCAGGCACAGGTGCTGGCTGCCCTTGAGACGGCGCAGCGGGACTTGGTGCTGCAACGATAGCTTGCACCTTAGCGGACGCTTTGAGCGGGTTCGTGAAACGAGCGCGTATGTGGTCATAGTGAGCAAGCGAGAAGCACGTAATCCGTCCACGTCCATCGCGATCAACTGGCAAGTTATGATTGTCTGCGTAGTTGCGCACGTTTTTTGAAACAGCCGATTTTGAGACTCCATCGCGATCGGCGACCTGCACAAATGTTGCCATCACCAGCGGTGCATCATCTTGCATTTGTATGCCTCCACCTCTGGCAACCTTGGCAACCTTGGCAACCGGTTGCTGGCAACTCTAACAACCCTGACAACTCAAATTTTCAACCTGTAAAACTGACCAAACCCCGGGAGCTGCGCCCCCCGCGGGGAAAGGATGTTTTGTACGGTCCCTTTTTTTCTCAGCCGCCGCCGCGCCTTCAAAGCGAGCGGAGCAGCCGGTCGATTTCGTGTTCCAACCGAGGCCGCAGCTTTTCGTCGGCGACGCTTTCGAGCACGTCCATAAATTCTTCTTCATGGTTTTGAACATCAGCAGCAGGGTTTGGCCCCCAAAGTTCGCGGACTGGAAGGCGTGCTGCGCTTGATCGTTTGAACACTCCAGCATGACCAGAGGCCATCGTGGCAAGGAATGTGCCCTGGTGTGTTCCCCAGTTGCGAACAGATACACCATCTCGTGTCTGGCGGACGCTTCCCAGCTGGTAGAGCGGTATCCAACCAGAGCGCATGATAACACTGGCAGTATCTGCTCCTGTGTTCACCGCAATGGTTACACTGCGAATATCCTTTTGCCGCATTCCTGTAGATGCTGCGGACTTTCGAATGACACGCGTTTTGGCAATTGCTGTCGTATGTTTGAGGGCGCGAGCAATGGCCTTTCCTTTGATCTCACCGGGCAAGTTGCCAAGCCCACGCATGAGGTCATCAAGGTCTCGTTTGTCAAAGCTAACTGTGAACATGTTGAGGCCTTAGGAAACAAGCGATGTGTCACTTCTCAATAAAAAACCGCCCTGTAGGTTGTCCCTCAAGGCGGTTTTCTTTCCGCTGTCAGGCTGTCAAACGACGCGGGTCATTTCAAGTCGCGGAGCTCATTTGGAGCAATCTCACAGCCTTCCGATCGAACTCAGGTGATTGAAACTTCTTGAGTTTGTGAGTTTTCAACATCGGTAGCGCACCGCTTATGATTTCGAGCGCTGCGCACCAGTAGGTGTAGGTTTCCAGCAAAAACTCTTCCAAATCACTCTCAACGGATACCACCTGCAGCTCACAGGCCTGCCCAACGCGGCAGCCCGGCCCGTCATAGTCGTGAGGCTTTGGCAGTTTTGTACCCGGGCGAGCAAAAAGCTCCTCACCATCAGCCCGCCAGTAGCTCATCACCGTGCGTCCGGTCTTATCGCGCTTTTCCTGTAGCTTGCGGCCACTCAGAGCTGGCTTTTCCGGCTGCGTCCGGTTTGCGCCGTAGTAGATCAGCAGGCCAGCGGCATAGGCGCAATCATCGGACTGAGCTGCAAACTCCTTTACCGCACCATGCACGGCTTCGGCATCCGGATGCAGCTCCACACATGAGCGCCCGCCACCATCCACGAAGGTGCGCAGATGCAGCAGCTGCTCAAGTGAATTCAACGCACAGCGGACGTCGAAGTGCCGCGCCTCATCATCGCTCACGATATCGAGATGAGCTTTCTGCTCGCCGTAGGTCCAGTCCAGCAAGCTGACCAAATCAATCCTGCGGACTTCGTTCTGCTGTGCCTGCTCTTGTTTGAGCCGGCCAATGTATTCCGGTGATGCGCGCAGCGTTTGAACCATAATTGATCTCCTGCGAGTGTTTCGAGGGTACCGCGAGTGTTAAAATCAGACCCTCGCGGTCATTTTATCTTTTAATATCAATTGTTTTTATAACCCTCCGCGAGGGTTCAAGGGTTAGTTGACTAATTACGCATATGAGAAGTCTTTTCCTTAAAAGCTATTCCCCATTCCCCTATATATGCGCAGGCGCGCGATATACCCTCGCGCCCTCGCGGCTATCCTCTAACCCATTCACGGCTTTACGAAATCCGGCGCGAGGCACACGGCTTAACCCTCGCGCATACCCTCGCACCCTCGCGGGTTTAGTTACACTCATCCCATAGGCTCCCAACTCATCGTTTCAGGACGCATCTCAGTTGGCAGATTGAAGCGCACATTGGCGTACTTACGGATGCGGGTCATCACCTTGCGCATGCCCGGTTTCTTTGGAAGCTCACGACCTAAAGCTGTTTCCGTAAAAGGCTTTAGGCCGGAAACTTCACACCATTTCTTATAGGTGTCATACATGGCGCGGCCAGTGATGGAGGGCTCGTTCGGGTCCTCTCCCGGCGGCTCGGCAAACTCCAGACAGGCATCCACAAATTGCTGTATCGGGTCCAGCTCGGTCTTGTAATCCTGCGTCAGGCCTTCCACGGCTGGCGGCACATCCAGCCCTTCCTCCATATAGATCTGAAGCCCCTTCAGCATCCAGTTGAGAATGCCCGATCGCTCGGCTTCAAACTCCGCTAGCACCTCCGCCATGGGCCGCTTCTGCTCTTCGCTGATCCGCACCGACCAGGGCACAATCAGCAAGCGCCGCCAGATCCCGTAGTCATTGCCTTTGATGAAGGGCTTGTCGTTACCGCTCATGATCGCCTTGAAGATGGGCGTCATATCAAAAAAGCCCTGATGCAGCCGCCGAACCTGCATGGGCTCGCCGCCCGTCAGCGCCTTGATCAGCTCCTCTTTCACCGCTTCGCCCTTTGGCAGCTCGGAGACACGCACCAGACGTTTGCCCACCAGCGTTGCCAGATCCGGTGTTGCCTGGTCACCACGGCGCTGACCCGTGCCGGTCACACTTTCCGGGTTCAGTTGTCCGGCATAATCCCCCATCAACCCGCAGATCGCCTCCACGAAGGTGGATTTGCCGTTGGCCCCATCGCCATAGAAGAACAGCAGCTTTTGCTCTGCTGTCAGCCCTGTCAGGCAATAACCGGCATACACCTGTAAAAAGCGCTGCACGCTCACATCCGGCTGGAAGAAATCCAGAAACGCCTGCCACTGCGGGCATTCTGCTTTGGGGTCAAAGTTCACCGGCGCGCATTTGGAAAGCCGCATGGCTCTGTCGTGGGCCACAGAGTCCGGCACCATCACCTGCCCGCCTTCTCCATCAGGTTCAGGGTGCAGCTGCAGTGTGGCCGTGCGCGTGTTGAACACAAGATCGTCTTCGTCCATTTCCTCTGGCGCATAGGTCACATGCGGCAGGGCCTGCACAATCATGCCTTTGATCTTGTTGGAATTGCCGCTGGAAACCGCAAACTTCTTGCGCGCCGTGCGCCTGCCGGAGCGGGCCTTTTTCACGTCCTCCGCATCCTTCAGCAGGGCTTCCTGCTCTTTGGTCAACGCTGCTTCTTCTGCCAAACGCGGCACCGCCTTGGCTTTTTCCAGCACCAGCTCCTCCCAGGGCTCATAGCCAAGGTAGTCGAGCTCTTCTTTAATCAGCTCCGCCGTGCGCTGCGCATAGCGGGTCATCACTTCCTCGCCGCCGGTCAAATCCCAGTGGGTGCCTTTGAAGGTGTAAAACCCCACCTCCCGCACATGCAAAAACTCCTCGCCAAAATGCTCCCGAAGCCGTTTGGCATTGCCCGTATCATTCTGGTCATAAAGGGCACAGCGCGAGAGTTTTTCCGCAAACTCGGTTGAAAGTGGGGTGATGAGGGGATCGTCACTTGGCTGCATGGCGCCCTCAATCGCCTGGCTCATGGTGCTCATGCCGCATCCCTCCCGTTCGCCAGTATCCAGTCATTCATGTCCATGCCTAGTGGTGGCCATAAGATCTGCGCTGATCGCTCCTCAAACCGCAGGCGCCGCACAGCCCGTTCCAGCTGAGCTTTCAGTGCCTCAAGGTCTTTGGTGTCACTATCTGCCAAAACAATCATGGACCGCGCCTCAAATGGTAAAAACGCACGAGCGCTGGCCATGTCCGGTTGCCGTGATGGCAACAGGTGGCCGGTGCGCACCGGATGCGGTTCGCAGACCCCGTCGGGCTTGCCAGAGCCCACCAAATTGCCAAGCGAGCCCGCACACCAGCACGAAAGACCAAAGGGCGCACAGGACAAGCAGGTCTCAATGCCCTCACCTACGCCC
>NZ_LMCJ01000046.1:165732-169033 GCF_001623085.1 Pseudovibrio sp. W74 | reverse complement strand
CCAAGCCGCAAACTGGCGCCCATGTACGGCCCGCGGATCTTTTTGGCTGGCAACCGCAGCCCGTCCTCAAGGCTTAGTTTAATTTTGCCGCTTCCATCCGCGTTCAGCCAGGTCTGGTGCACCGCTGCAAACCGGCCCTGCTTGTTTTGAAAGGCCGCCAACAGCGCAGGCCCATGATGGATGATCTCGAAACGACCCTTCGCAGTCTCTGCCCAATACGGCAGATCCGCAGCAAATCGCAGCACCGCGCCGGGCAACGGGATGTCACCCAGCCCCCGCGCCTCGCGCAGATAGGTTTCTGCAACGCTGCCGGAAAGCTCTGTCCCAGCTGAAAAGATCTTGTAGGCCGCCTGACGCGCTTTTTCTTGTGTGGAGGCCGTGCGTGCAGCCGCAAGCACCTTGTTGTCCTGCATCAGCTTTTGCTGTTTGTCCTGCCAGCGTTGATCACGGGCAATCTGTGCTCCGCCCAAAGCTTCAACCGCATCAGCAAAGCTGGAAAAGCCCTCAAACTCTATCATCCAGTCGATGATGGATCCGGAGCGGCCACAGGCGGTGGAGTAGCAGCGGAAACTGTTGCTGACAGGATCAAACACAAAGCTGGCATTGCGATCGTCATGATCGAGAAATGGACATTTACCGGAAAACAGCCGGCCAGATTTGCGCAGCGTGGTGTGGCGGCAAATGCGACCATACAGGTCAGCAGATTGCTTCAACCGCAACAAGTCGAGAGTGGAATACCGCATCACACCAACCTCCCTTGTTTGGGCGGTCGTGGCGGCGGAGGCGTGCGTTTGGCCGCCTCAACATCCGCTTCATACTGCTTGGCATGCTCGGGGCAAAACCACAGCTGCACGCGCTTGCCTGCGTCATCCATGGTGTAGCCACGGGAGCCCCAGTTGGTGCAACCTTCTGCCATGCAAGGGTGTTCAAAATGGCCGGTGGATGTGGTTTGGGGTGTCTTTCTATGATCAATATTGAGGGTCATGCGGCACCCCCTTCAACTGATGCGTGCATGAAATGAGAGACTCGGGTACTCATCTCAGAACTGTTGAGGTTAGAGTTGTGCGCACAGAAACGTTTAATTTTTTGATTTTTATAGTATTTATCGGTGTCCTTATTGGAATCCCATTTGTCTATGGTGTTCTGAGTTTGGATGTAATCATGTCGATCTTTGACATGAATCTCCAAACGTTTGCCGGACTGAGTGGCATTATTATCAGCCTTACAACACTCTTTTTCGTGCTCTATCAAATTCGTATTGCAAGGGATGATAGTGACCTTCTGAAATTTACTATTGCAGCCGACTTTCTTGATTTCTTGTATCAACAGCAAGCGCTCATTCAAAAGATCGAGGATGACCTCTACCACATCCGTGTTCTTAAAAGTTACCACGATGACGAGCAAACTCTTATTAGTGAATGCAATGCTTATTCGGCCATGGCACTGGAAGAAAAACTCGGAGACGATTTGGTCAAGACCAGAGATACTATCGTCGCGTCTAGAAGTAGCGCGCGGAAATACCTCACAAAAATTGGACTTAAACGCTTTGATGAAGTTTTGAGCTTCTGCCAGATGATGTCGGCACTTAAACATTATGATTGGCTCAGCGAGATCCCCTATCCTATCAAAAAACACGAGGACAATTTCATCATTGCAGTCAGAACCTATGAAACAGGCATTTGCAAAATGATCGCTGGTCTTGAACCACAGAAGCAAAAGGCTTTCGATCAGATATTTGAACGGTCGAATACAAAGAAGTGATTTGTTAGTATGCCCAAGAGCAAATGGATGTTTTTTATTGCCTGCTTCACTCTCGGGAGCACATTTGCATTTATGGGAGCATGGGTTGGTGTCAGCTCCGTAACAATTTTTGCTGGAGAACATCTGCCAGACAAAATCCCATTGAGTGCTCCTAAACTCAATAATACGAGAGAGTGGATAGCAGCATTGAGTGGATGGGCTGCGGCAATCGCGGCGATTGGTGCTGCATGGTATGCCGGGCATAAAGTTCAGATCCAAATAGACCGGACTGACAAGCAAATTGATGAAACTCAGAGATCTAATTTGATCTCTCAACTTCCTCAAATTGAAGAGAAACTTGCAAAAGCAATTATTGTTCAAGAATTGCTTATTAATTTCCTGATCAAAGGTGAGTACCGGAAAAACATAGAACCCATCTTGCAAGGTGCTCCGATAGCACAAGAAACGTTTCGTGAAAACGGAGATTACATAACCCAAGTAATAGAAGAATTTGGACAGTATAACGAAGTTGCGGCTAAAATTTACAGAAAGAAACTCCGAATAAAATTTTATCGCATTATTGGCTCCTTGGAGAGCATGCAACGCTGGTACGACCGAATACATAATAACAAAAATTACTGGCAGCTTGAGAAACGCGATCAAACTTCCAGCAATGTCGGCCTTGTCTTTATACCAACCACTCTCATGTCTGATGATCAGCTTACCGAAGAAGATAAGGCTGAAATTGAAAAAGCCATTGCTGAAGTGTATGAGAACGCGAAACAGTACTTGCGCACTAGTGATAGCTATCTCGAAGAGCTTGAAGCGATGCGAGAACATGCTTTGGGTTTTAGTACTAGCGAATGAGCTAAAATTTATAAGAACACTCATCACCCGACCTCCTTCACCCGCAAACCGCGATAAGTCACGACGCGGGCTTTGATTTTTAGGAAGTTGTAGTCCTGTGAGAGGTGGAGCATGGCGCGGCCAAAGGCGGTCTCGGTGATGATGGGTTGGGCTTCTGAGCGGGCCCAATCTTTGTAGGCCAGGAACATGGCTCGGGCTGTCGTGGTATGATCTTCATCGAACTGACAGCCTTCTTCGATAAAAGAGCGCAATTGCCCTTCCACATCAGCCACAATACCCCTTGGAATATCGCTTTGCCGCGCTGAGAAGGATGGCACCAAAGGTAGGTCCAGCTTGCGCCACAAGTCACAGGCAGCTCTCGGGCCAGAAATCCGGTTTGCAATCTCCACCAATCGCGATTTGTTTGCAATCTCTGTCAGGCTACCAAGATCATCACAAGAGACTTCGCTGGAGAACTCATGCTCACGGCTCAAACCCAGAAAGTGCTGTGACAGCACTCCATAACATTCGCGCTGATACTCCAGCACCCGCTGACGGATACTGTCTTCCTTAATCCGGTTGCTATCAATGGTGAAAAGCCAGCCATTGATAAGGTCGAGACGTAGGCAAATTGCCTTTTGGTCTCCTCCACGACCTAAAGGTGTTGCCATGATGGCAATACCTTCTTTCAAAATCGGATCTCGATTGACACGGC
>NZ_LMCJ01000046.1:49510-165689 GCF_001623085.1 Pseudovibrio sp. W74 | reverse complement strand
CAGACCAATCCAAGCCAATAGCCTCAACCATCGGCTTCAAAGCGATAAAGACCCCATCTCCTTGCTCAAAACCCCAAAGAGTGTCACCGCGAAATTCTACAGGTACGATTTTGGCAGTCATCATTTCGCTCCTTTGGATTGTGCAGATGGGTGGGATGTCATTCCGGCAACGCGTGGCAAATCGAGTTTGAGCCAGAGGGCTTTGGCAGCCTCCTCTCCGAAGATCAGTCGGGCTTCCTGAACCATCAGAAGTTTGTCGCTCTCAGTGAACAGAGCGATGTTTTCTTTGGTCATGCTGCTGCTCCCCGCTCGGCAGCTTCGATCAGCTGCATCAGGTCGTTGAAGGTGGAGATGTAGTAGAGAGGTTGGGTTTCGCGCGGGTTGTTGGGGCTGACTTGGTTTTTGCCGAAGGACAGGCCCTTTTCTGTCAGCAGTTTGAAGCGCTTTTCCTTGCCACTGGTGGAGGTGCGGGTGCGCTCCTCCAAAATGCCGAGGTCCAGCAGCACCTTGTTAACGGCGCGGGCTGAGCGGGTTTCTCCAATTTCCTTAAGCAGAGTTGTGAGCGCTAGACAGGCTCTCTCGTTCACATAGTCAGGCAGCATGTTGGTTGCGCAGCCGTGGTTGTTGGCCACGGTTTCAATCATCTTCAGCTTGGAACTGTCAGACATGGCGAGCGCCCGTCCTGCCGCTTCTGCAACGGCCATTTCCATTTCAATGGAGATGACCTGCGGAGCCCTGTCATAATTGCTGGAAGCCAGTCGATCCCGATACTCCAGAAAGGCATCAACGAGCTTGCGTTGGCCCTCTCTTGCTTTCCGGCCACCAATGAACGGCATAACAACCAATGCCGCTGCTTCAGACAGCTGATACATAGGCTGATGACGGTTCTGCTGATCGACATAAGAGATCTGCGCAAATTCTCGCAGACCTATTGTGTTGTCATCAATCAGGCTTCGCACGCTACGCAAAACATCGCGATGCTCCCGCCCAAACACCTCCGCAATCACCAGTGTGTCCGTTACAGGCTTACCATTCTCAATTTTGATCAGATGCTGCATTCCGAAACTCCTTTGACTGGCAAAAGCACGCGGGTGGAGTGCCACGCGGATTGGGTGTGGGTGAAAATCTCTTTGTGGTGGGCGTGAAGAAGGGATTGCAGGGTCACAATGGACTGCACCGCCTCGCACTGATGGGGAGGCAGGTTGTTGCCGAGCGCGGACATGGCGTGCAAAAGCGCGCCGAACTGGGCCACAGCTAGATCAATATTTTCAAGGGAATTCCGAAGTTCACGGCACGCACGTGTCGCGTTATCTGCCAGCACAACCATGGCACATCTCCTGTAGTCAGATTGTATCCGACCGCTGGAGGTTCCAATCTCTGGCGGCCAGACGAACAGGATTGGAACTACCGTCCTACAGGAAAACGGCGCGCGTGAGCGCTCCTGCCCGCCTAGCCATAAAAGCAAAGCGCCGCTGGCATAGACATGCCGCGGCGCATAGCGTGCGCCTGTAGAATAGGAAGGGGTTCCAATCCCCGCACGCCTTTGTGTGACGCGCTCACTGGCAAACCACCAGCTGAGCGGAATCATGACCTGATTTGTACCTGTTGTCAACGAGCTAGGAATCGCGGATAGGTTGCAGCTGCAATAAGAATACTGACCTGAAGGCGCTTGCTGATGTCCGAACAGCCCACTCAAGAGCAAATACTTGAAGAATTTTACAAAGGTGCCGAAAGCTGGAATGCATGGGTCGATAAATGCCGTGATGAGAGAAATAAAGGCGTTATCTCGTGGTTTCCTGATGCTGACTTCAGAGAACTGAACTTCGAAGGATATGATTTTTCTGGCTATGAGCTTTTCAGAATAAACTTCACGAAAGCGAAACTTCGCGATGCTTCTTTTCGAGACGCCGAGCTTTCCGGATGCATATTTGACGGAGCCGAGCTCATAAACGCAGACATGAGAAGCCGGGGAGAAGGGCTCTGTTCGCTCATTGAGGCCGATCTTTCTAGAGCTGATTTTTCGGGTTCTTACTGGCAGGATTGCGATTTCACAAAGGCTATCTGTATTGAAAGCAACTTCAGGACTGCCTTTGTTACTGATTGTAAGTTCGACAATGCCACTCTTACTAGAGCAATACTTTCTGGCACCGATCTCTCTGAAACCAGTTTTGTTAACAGCAAACTGCAACATGCAAAGCTGAAAGGAGCCAAGCTGCCTGGGAGCAACTTTGGTTTTGCAGATTTGAGTCATACGAACTTGGAAGAGAGCTTTTGTTATAATACGACTTTTTTGGAAGCAGACCTCATTGGCGCCGTGCTCAACGGAGCTGATATGGAAGGTGCTAACCTTCAGAATGCAAATCTCACCCTTGCGTCGATTAACGATACTAGTTTTCGAAATGCGGATCTTCGCGGCATCATTCTGGAAACTGAGATGCTGACGACTGCGATTTTGGATGAACAGACACTTTTGGATCCAACAAGAGAAGATCAACTCGCTCAGTATCGGGAACTTATTGCAGAGATAGAAAAAGAAGACATCAGCACGAAAAGCCCAATGCAAAGGATGCGTGCAGATAGTGTGGTTTCTGTTCTCCCAAGACAACAAGATGCTGACGACGATACGGTGCTGCAGTCCCGTCAGGTGATGCGAGTCAGTACTCCAGTTACATTTACCCAAGCCAATGGGGAGCAAAGTACATTTGTCTTGGAAAGCTTGGCTATACCCCTTTGGGGTAAAGGAAATCGGATTGGGCGATGCTTTTCGCGCGCAACAGAAACATTGCTGAAAGATGAAGACATCAACGAAGTAGGTAGCATCGATTTTTGGCTCGAACAACTGACTGAAAACTGGCTTAACAGTGCTGATCAAGATGAGTGCTTCAAAGCAATCGAACATGCAATCGACGAAAAATTCGCTGTACCTTATTTTGGGAGCATTGAGAACGCCACTAGTGAGAAACTTGCAGTCGCAAAAGAGATGCTCGTGTTTGCAGTTCAGCAAGGCCCAAGGAAGCTCTTCTTTGCAGGTCTCGCTCTCGGTTGCAGTATTGTCGTTATCTATGCTGCACCAGCTATTGGCGAGAACATTGGCCCTGCAATTGGCAAGGGCGGCGCTCAGGTCATTGAGGCCGTAGCTGCACGTTTGGTGCATGCTATAGAAGTGGAAGATCAAGAGCTGGAAGACAGCTAGATGACCACATTGCCCCCTGCCTCGCCAAGGTCTTTCCGCTCCTATCTGCCAGGACAACTGCGTGGGTTTGGGTTTGTTTTTGCGGGTAACTTGTGGAGCCTGGGCGTCTATCTGATTTATCAGGGCAGCGCGCTGCGGGACTGGTTTCTGGCCGGGTTTCTCTGGATTATTGGGGCAGTTATCGTTTACTGGCTGGCTACAAAGATAGACCCCATTTTCAGCCCGCTCAAAGCCCTGCTGGTCACCCTGTTCTTTCAAGTGCAGATGTTCGCCGCCATCGCCTTCATCCGCGTTAGCCTGGCAGATTTCGAGATTGAGGCCCTCAACCAGCTGACCATCACCCAAATGGTTCTGGCGGTCTACATCCTCATGATACCCATAACCCTCCTCACCGCTTTCATAAGCTGGGTGAGGCAGAGCAACCACTGAATTCTTTTCACTGGCGACAGACTGGACACGCATCAGCAAACTGAGCGAAAGTTGCGCCATTGAAATCACTAGGAATTTTTGAGTAAATTGATGGTTACTACCAGCGCTACGCAAACGGGATCTGCTACCGACGAACCACGCCAGCCCCTGAGTAAAGCTGAGCTTACAAAGAAGTATGCTGCTGACATCGCGTTCGTCGCAGGAGGACAGGGCCTCTGGTTCGTTAGCCGCCATCTCTATGACACGCGACCCATACTTCAGGTGGCTATGGTTGTCGGCAGTCTGATTGCAATCGGTCTTGGTGTATGGCTCTGGCCCAGGAAGATCAACATCATCATTCTGATCTGTCGGATTGTCCTGATAAACGTTGGTGTGGTTGCCCTCTTCTTCGGCTTTGCCGCTGCAATCGCCTTCCTTGCTTACGACGGACATATTGATGCATCGGAAATGGGGTTTGATACCTGCTTTGGTCTGACGATCGGCAGCATTGCTCCTTATTGGCTGGTCAATATCATTCGTGCGCCTTAGCACCGCACAGCACAGATACAAACCGGGGCGCTCAACCAGCTGACCATCACTCAAATGGTTCTGGCGGTTTACATCTTCATGATCGTCATACCCCTCCTCACCGCTTTCATAAGCTGGGAGAGGCAGAGCAACCACTGAATTCTTTTCACTGGCGACAGACTGGACACACATCAGCAAACTGAGCGAAAGTTGCGCCATTGAAAACACTAGGAATTTTTGAGTAAATTGATGGTTGAGAGTGACAGGAACCAAAGTACACACGCCACTACAGAACCAAACCAGACACCGAGTAAAGCCAGTCTCGCCATAAAATACGCAGCTATACTTGCCTTCAGCATTGGCGGAAACGTACTCTGGAGCATTTATATTCAGGCATCCGGACCGCTCTCCACGTTTCAGTTGGCGACACTTGTCGGGGGATTTGCACTGATCGGCATCGGTATTTGGCTCTGGCACATAAAGCTCGACATCTTTGATATCATTGTGACAGTTCTTGTATTGAGCATCGGTATGAAATTGTTTTTTCTTGCCTTCCTGGGTGTTATTTCCTTGCTGATCTCTTACGGCGTAATCGGTGATTGGATAGTTGAGCCCTTGATCCTGCCCGTCCTTTTTGTGGCAAGTATTTCTGCCATTATGGCAATCAGTATCATTCGTACGCCCTAGAACCAGACAGTGCAGATACAAACCTAGGCGCTCAATTAACTGCCCATAACTCTCCTCACTGCTTCCATAAGCTGGGTGAGGCAGAGCAACCACTGAATTCTTTTCACTGGCGACAGACTGGACACGCATCAGCGAACTGAGCGACAGTTGCGCCATTGAAAACACTAGGATTTTTTGAGCAAATTGATGGCTAAAACCAGCGTGCCCCAAAGCGACCAAACCACCATCGAACTGCCTCAAGTTCTGAGCAAAACTGCCCTTATAAAGAAGTACGTCGCCGTTATCTCCTTCATCATTGGTGGACGGGTTCTCTGGGCACTTTATCCGAAGCTCTCTGGCCCGCTCTCTGCACTTCAGTTGGCTATGATCGTCGGCTGCTTGACTGCGATCGGCCTTGGTGCTTGGCTTTGGCCTAAGAAGCTCAACATCATCAATCTGCTTAGCCTGGTTATTCTGATAAATTTTGGCTTGGTCACCCTCTACATAATCTTTGGCGTTCCACTTGGCCTCCTGGACTATTTCGGTTTCATTGATAGCTGGGTGACCGAACCTGTAACTCTGTATGGTCTGATTATCGGCAGTATTGCCACCTATATGTTGATCAATGTCATTCGTGCGCCCTAGCATCGGCCCGCCTCCTTTAGGAGACCGGGACGAACCATTGGTCCCTGAGCCACGAAAATCTGCTTGAGGCGGCTAAACCAGTTGTCAAATACAACCAGTCTGCTGTCCAGTATGAACTGCTTGCAAAACGCTCCTACAGTTGCTCCGAAGTGATCAAACACCATTCGCAATACATGCATTGCGCATGAATTCTTTTCATCCGCCAAGGTGTAGACTCTGAGGGCTGCTTTATTGCAAACTTGCCCTTGCGGTAATGGTGCGTTTTGCGCGCTATTCGCCCTTCCAAATACTCCTCTGGACATGCGTTTTCTCGTGAGTGAGCGCATGTCTCTTTTTCTGAATTCAATTGATACTTCAATGTAACGGACCTGTTTTTCATGAAAGACAAAGCCGATCAGCCTCGCCCCTATATCAAGTCCCAAAACACATTTGCTGTGATTGGCTTGCTGGGCCTTTGTGGCTGTGTGTGTGTGTCCATCACCTTTTGGGTTAATGCAGCGCTGCAACTGATTGTCTCTGCTCTGATGCTGCTGAGCGATGAAAACAGTGATCCGGTTCCGCAACTGATTGCTGGCTGTGTGATGATGCTTTTGGGGTTTGTGTTCTGGCCTCATTACAAACCAGCTACCCAGCACAGAAAACGCAAACGCGTTTATGCGGGCCGTCTTCTCAGAAGCAAACATACGGAAGCCGGATAAGGCTCTTGGTGCCACTGCATCAGCTGCATTCACACCACAGCCCTCCGTGCATTCAGCAGTTCGCTTGGGCGTGGTGCGCCTACCTGAGTGCAGTAGCGGTTGACGGCTCGGCAGACGACGTGGACGCTGACGCCGGAAGCGTGTGCGATGCGCTCGTAGTTCCAGTGGAACTGGCAGCTGAGGCCGTAATAGAAGCAGCCGCGGCAGAAGACATCCTGCTTTCGTTTGCTGTTTGAGGTGAACAGACGACCCACGGGCACCTTGCAGGTTTTTGCCACACCGGATGCAAAGGTCCGGACGTCCTCCGGCAACGCCTTAAACAGACGGATTTGCGGGGTGAGGTCAGCATCCCTGCTCTGCACCGGATAGAGCGCCACACCGCCCGACACAGGCACACCAGACAGGATGATCCGTTCGGCTGTCTCTGTCTTGATCACGTTCTCCACGTCACCCTCTGAACAGCCATAAATACCTGCGATGGCGCGGTGGCTCATGTTGTTGAGGTGGTGCTGCACAATTCTGCGCCGGATTTTGGGGGACTGGATCATCTGGCCGGCTCCCTCTCAATGGCTTCGCAGGTTTTGTCCAGCTTGACGGCCACGCTGATCAGCTCGGCAATTTCTCTGCGCAGGTGGTGGCGTTTCACTTCATCGGCTGTGACTTTGCCATCATCCTTCAGGCATTCAGCGACGCGGGAGAGAACGTCCGAGAATTCCTTTGAGAGCTGACCCATGTTGCCGACCCAATCCGGCTCTGCCGCTTCCCGTGGGAGTTTGACCAGCGTGTGGCCGCTCATGCGTGCCAGGATGCGGGTGAGCACGGGATCTGCGGCCTCGTGTTCCAGATCGGCAATCACGTCCACCGGCATGGCGTCATGGCTCTGCTGGTTGCCATAGCGGGAGAGCTGGCACGGTGCGACGCGGGTGACCATGCTGGCAGCTTCCACGCCGCCATTCAGCTTCACCAGAGCTTTGGAGTAGGCAAACAGGCGGGAATAGTCAGATTCCGGCAGGGTGCGACTGGTTTGTGAGCGGGACATGCAAAACTATCCTCAAGTGTTTCGCTGACAGCGCCGTGGCAGTCTTGCAGACTGCCGATCCAAAGCAGCGGAGCTGAGCTGATGCAGGCAAAGAAATGGAATTTGGAAAAACTGGAGCGCGATGCTGAACGGCAGCAAGACCATGGCCGGCGACAGATGCAAAGCGCCCTCACCGCCTGCCGGTTCGCCCGGTGCTTTGCCGGAAGGATCAGAGCTCGATCTCATGAACCCGCTCCTGACGACAAAACTTGATGAACAGCACCAGGCCTCTGAGTGAGGAAAGCCGGATATCGGCTCCGGTGCGCAATCGCAAATGCAGATGAGGATTGCCGACAGCGCGCTGACCCAGCTGCGCAGGCGTCATATCAAACTCGTTACAAGCCATGTCGATGAGCTTGATAATGTCGGCTCTGGTGGGAAGTTTGAAGTCCGCTTCGCTGATCTCGGATCTTTCCGTCTGCATACCAAATCACCTCCAATGAAATCGAGGTCAGTATGGAGTATACTGCGAACAAGTCAACGCAGTATTGTGCGCTAGACGAAACGAAATGCATGGATTATTATCCGCGTATGGAAACTTGGCGTAAAAACCTTAAAGATCAGATGGATAAGAAGGGCGTAACTGCACGCGCCCTCTCCTTGGCCATTGGAAAAAGTCCTGATTACGTCAATAAAATGCTGAAGAACTTCACGCCGACTATCGAAGTATTCTCCGCAATTTCGCATGAGCTGGGCAGCAATGTCGGTGATTTGTTTTATGGCTCCGATGGGCCGGATCACTCCCAGCTTATCAAGGATTTCAATCAGTTAAGCGATGATGACAAGAAGGTCATTCTCCGCATGATTGACGGCTTCTCCCAAAAGTAAGCACCTTAAGACTGCCCGTCGGCCTTTGATCTTTCCCTCAGGCGCTCAATTTCTATCGCTACCTTCACAAGCTCAATGGATGACAAGGTCCTGATTTTCTCAGCGAACTTAGCGTCCTTGTTTTTGGTGTCTTCCTGTAGTCCAGCCAATGCCTTCACAACCCCAGTGCTAATTCCACTAATCCAATGAATGGATCTCTCATTGCACAGGCTATCTACCGATTTGCAGGGAACACAAGTCAAAGGGCGAAAAATTGAAGAGCAGCGAATTTTAATTGATAATCAGTAATTTGAGAGATTTCTGCATTCAGGCTGAATTGATTTCATTTAAGAGCGCCCCACTTAACCTATTCCCTTCCACTGAAAGGCTAACTTCCCGTCTGGGCGGGTAGCCCATGCACGATTGCGCTCAGCTAAATGATTATTGGTTATGCGTCCTTGGGCGCAGTGCTTGTCCACACATCATGTGCACAATTTTCCATATCGCACCGCTCCATCTGAACGATCGAGATACTGATTCACACCCATGAATGCGTATTATAATCCATTTTGATATTGACATATGGATTATAATACGCATCAATTGGCGTGCTTAATTGATCTGATTTGGGTGTAATGAAGCGCCTCTAATATGGATCACAGCATTCATTTTCAAACTGATAGTCACCTGTCCTGCAGAACCCCTCATGTGGCAGGTGACTGGCGCGGGTGCTGCCACCAACACATGCACCCGCGCCATCCTTTTCACGGTGGTTCAGGAGATATCTGCATGAGCTCTCATCTGAGGCTGATTACTCAAGATCCCGTTGCGCCGCTTCAACCAGGTCAAGCAACAACAGCCAGTGCTGCAGAGCAGCAAGGCCACAAGCTGCTCGACCAGATCGCCCCAAGCTTTGGAGAAATCGCACTGAAGCGTGAAGACTTGAAACTGGTTTTGAAGGATACACCGGAAGATGGACCGGCGATCGTTGCACAGATCCGCAACCTGCAGGATTTTTATCGCGACGGCTGGCAACTCTGCCAGCAAACACTGAACAAGATGGGACGGGGTTAGAAATGACGGACGCAACATGCCTCATTCCATTGCCAGAGCAGTGCTACATCAATCTGCAACACCCAGCCTCATCAAGGCTGACTTGGCGCTCAGTGGGCGTTGTTTTGGGCCGCGTGGCAGCCCTACCCAATCTTACAGATGTTTTTATCTCTCAGGCGCAGTTCAATCTGCTGGCCTCCCGCTTCACACCGCGTCCGCTGCGCCCGCTGATGATGACCTCCGGCCTTCAGGTCATTCTTGCCAATCTCGCTTATGTGGAAACAGACTGCGACAGCGGCCAGACCACACTCCAGAGACCGCAAGGCGGCCTGTGTGAGCTTGCAAAAGCGCTTGGAGCACTCATTCCGCGACCCAGGCAGATCAGCATGGTTGAAACCACCAAGCTGGAGGAGGTCCGCCGAGCCGCGGTGACAACCACCCTCAACCAACTCTCTCGCAGATGCGTATCAGGCCCAACCTTGCCGCTCGCCTCCACCATCAAACCCAAGAGCCCCGAAATGGCAGCAATGGACTGGGCAGATGCGATGGAAGAAAGCTGTAGACATCCCTCATTGAAGCAGCCCTGCGCAGCATAACTGAATTTGAAATTCGAACTCTGGAAGGCAATCCTATGAACACCCAGTTTCTCTTGCTGGCTCAGTATTCTGGAAAAACAATCATACCCGTACAGGAAGTATGCAAAGACTTCTTCGGGCACCTGACGCTGCAAAAATTCCTTCGCAAGCACAACAGCGGCGAGATTGACCTTCCAATTGTCCGGATCGAAGACAGCCAAAAATGCGCCAGAGGCGTCCACCTCGTGGATCTGGCTCATTACCTGGACAAACGAAGAGAGAGCGCCTTACGAGAGCACAAGGCTATGTTTGGATAGCACTATCTCTTTAGTTCAATTCCTCACTCACTTCTCTCCTCATCCCTAAGCGCCCTATAAAAATCATCAGGAGACAATGGACTAATAATGTCAAACAGATCTCCGGGACTTGACTGTGAACCGAACGGTACAATTGTTTCTGGAACACGCAGTGTTTTGTAAGGAACTATGTTCAAGCCCTGACGAAATCGCGTGAGCTCTTCATCCGAAAATCGGCTCTTAAAGGCATCTGATTCAAGTAAATTATTAAAGGTGTATTCCTGTGCTTTAAAAGCGGAAATTTGGTTTTGAAAATACTTAATTTCGGCTTCCAACTCACCAAACTTCACAGCCTTGGTTTCAGCCGCTTGCTGGACAAGCTTTAGATCCTGTCGATACCCCGCAACCAAATCATTGCCCGTAAAAACAACAGATACCGCAACTGGGATAATTAAAACTCCACTCAGGATAGATATCGAGCGCCCAAGCCCTATTTCCGCAGGAAAAACTGCATAAGCTGCTGTTAAGAACTGCTTTGCATTTAGCAACGCCATTTCAATAGGCCTCGCTTGCATATCGTAAGCTTCCTGAGGAATTTGCTTCAGATGACTAAGCGCGCCCCCAAGCTGATCAACTATTGCTGCAGCTTGCTCTTTGCTCGCAGCATCTTCATTTTTGCTAAATAGTAGATTCTTAAATAAGTCAGGTAGAGCGAAAATTGCTCCAAAAACACTTAACAACAAAAGGGCAGCGGAAAGAACTACATAGATCGCCCCGCCCTCTTTAATAGCAGCCCAAAACCATTCACTCATAACCCCTCCTGTAATTTAACTGTAAGCAAAAATGCCGTAGGTGACACTATGAGGATCATTCCATAGATAACGAGCAACCCAGGAACACACTGCGATTTAAATGGCGTACATCGTCAAGCATAGCTGCCCCTCAAACAGCAAAAAGCAGCCTCAATAAATATGAGCGACTAGCTTAAATCCTGCATTTTCCTTCGACCAACTTTAAAAATCGAACTGAGCGACGACTGGGCAATGGTCGGACAAACGCTGCTGGTTTTTACCTTGATACTTTGGATCATCTTCATAACCCATAGATACCTTTTGAACTGTGACAGTTTGAGCTTTCGCTTCAGCCTTGTTGCTATAAACAACAAAATCGATGTGTTCATCGTAGCGTTTAGCATGCTGAGGCCAGCACAATTCATCTTTGCCCAACGGCCCCTTAGTCAACTCCAGATCATTTGGAGTGCCATCATTCAGATTGATCCAGAAATCATCACTCGCGTTGCCTTGCTTATCAGTCAGATTCATTCTGCGGTTAAAGTCACCAAGAACAACCGTCGCCACCCCAGTTGCGTCTTGTTGTTCAATCCAGTTTTCAAGAACATTCAACTGAGCATTTAAAGTCCGACAATCAAAACGAGAATGGTAGGTTTGCTGCCTATCCGCGGATTGATCTTCAATTGGGCTTAATGGGTACTGATGGCACGATGACTTTAAATGCACCCCCATCACCTTTAACGGTTGCCCATTGAACTCCAAACTGGCAACCATCGCAGCACGAGTAGGCCTGACAGTTGGGTTTCCACTTCGGCTTATATCTACGTGCTCGATAGACATCGGAGAAAAGCTCGAAACCTCGGGTGCACTTGGGAAAGTATCCTTAGCAAACACCATTGCGGTGAAGATATCACGTTCACTTTCAGGACGGTTCTCATCACCTTGTTGGTATCTATCAGACACAACTAGATGGTATTGATCTGACGGAAAAACTTTCAGCAAGGCAGCAGGCGAGCCAATTTCTTGCAAGGCGGCAATGTCCAAATCCAACTCTTTAGCGACCATTGCCAAGCGAGCGTAATCCTCCGCATCGCGAGCAAAAGCCCGATCCCTTAATGGAACCCCTTCTTCATGATGGAGATTTGCTATGTTCCAAGTTCCGATCCTTAAAGTGTCGGCAGACGCAGAGAAGGAGGAACACAAAGCAAAAGCAGCAGTACAAAGCAGAACACGATTAAGCATAATAGATCACTCAACAGCTATAGAAACTACTACAAGCCTACGTTGCGTAATACGATTCTAAAAGCGATAAAGCAGAGCTGACATTCTGGATTTATTACTGCGACTAAATCAGCAAGCGACCAAAAAAAGTACGAACGGCAGTACGAATTAAATCCTCAACCAACTTTAAGGTATTGAAAATAAACGCAACCTAAATACTATCCGTCCAGTCAAGCATCGGCGCGACTGCAAAGACGGGTTGGTTGATATTATAGAGTTTTTTTGTTGCTTCAGTCATTCACGACGGTCTCAAACTGCCTCAAGTCGCAGTCTTTTGCCCTTTCTGCACCAAATTGGCAAGTCAGCCCCACCAGAAACGTAGGAATGGACTGCTATGACGGAATGAATGGTTAAGGCGAATGAAGATATTGGTCAGGGCACATCTGGTGATGGTGCATCGAAGTATTTGCCGGAAAAGCACTTAGAGCAGCCGATTACAAACCGACCGCCCCAAGTATCAACCTTCTATAACAGCTTATGGCCGTTTAGATCAGAAACTCAAAATTGCTCTCTTGAAGGCTGTCTGTCTGGACACCGTTCAGAGTAATCGACGTCTCATCATCATGTTGAATGACAACATCTGTTCCCACATCGCTTGCTGCTTCCAGCAGTTCACCGAAGCTCGTCAGAAATCCAAACTCAAACTGAATAACTTCAGTATCAACATTAAAGTCACTGATAATGTCATTGCCAAAATGTGTGTACTCAAACCTGAAGGTGTCATTGCCTGCGCCACCCATCAGGGTGTCATCACCATCCCCACCGATCAGCGTGTCATCACCCTCATAACCATGAAGTGTGTCGTTGCCTGAGCCACCGTAAAGCGTATCGCCCTGGTCGCCACCATGGATGACGTCATCGCCCGGGGTGGTGTTAAACGTGGCCTCCATGATCTGGTAGCCTGTCAGCACAAACTCAGCGATCTCCGCAAAACGGATCGTCTGGATACCTTGACCATCGGCAAACTGGTTCTTGATCAGCAGCGTACCGCCATTATAGAACGTCAGAAGAAGGTCGTCGTTATCCGTGCCAGATGGACGAGTGAACTGAACATCCTCTGGATAGTAGCCAGATCCAAGGATCAGTTCGTTGACCTCAGAACCAGCGCTATGCACGTCGATGATCGTGTCATGGCCGCTGTTATATTCGTAGACGTAAGTATTCTCCTGTTCATCCGAAAATGTCGGTTCCGGAGAAGTTTGTGTTGAGAGCGCAGTCTCAACAAGACCAAAGTCAGGCGTATCACTGGGAGGAATTAAAGAAACAGAATCAGACATGACAACCTCTGAAAATAAAAATCACGCCATGACGCTGTCGCTAAAAATATTTGATTTCAAATATGATTTTACTCTCAATTGATTTAAAAAAATTCCAACTACATTCAATTGATGAAACTAGCTAACCCTCACAAATCAACCACAGATTTAATTATATGCACAATGCAATTATAGATTTAAATAGCTAGTTTTCACTCCCATTGAGTGAGTTGATTTCATCTTATTTTTTTCCAGATTCCGGTTGATATTATTTTTGCATGAGAACCGAGATGAGAGGTCTTATGAGCACCGATTAGTGCGTGCGAGCTGCCGGCATTCGTGCTGCATCCCTCCCCACACACAACATTGTGGGGTGTGAGTGATTGTGGGATCTGGTAGGGTTTTGGGTGTGATTTGAATGGAGAGAGCTGAGATATGGGTGGTGGTGTGACACAACCGGAGGCTTCGCGGTCTTTTCAGGAGTTGGTGATCCTGGGCGTGCAGGTGCTGCTCGGGGTTGGGTTTATGGTGTTTAGTGCCTACGTGTTTTATGAGGCGGCGCTGGCGCTTTATAAGCTGGATCTGGTGCGCATGGTTGGTGCTTACTTCCTGTTTTTCTGCACGGTTGGGCTTGGGCCGTTTTTCTGGCCATTTTCATGGCCATTTGATGAGGGCCATTAAAGAAGCCAGATTACGTCTGCGCCATATTATGTCTTATCTTTTGAGCGTATCCCGGCTTGAACGCCATGTTCATTCTGGTTGATATGCTCTTTCTTCGTCGTTCAGGCCTCTTCCTTTTCCCGTACAGCATGATCGATGCCCCAATCGCGCAGTGCGGTGATAATAGGGCGTAGAGTTTCGCCCTTTGGTGTGAGTGAGTATTCTACGTGAGGCGGAACCACAGCGAAGACTTTGCGGGAGACCAGACCGTCGGTTTCCAGCTCTCTCAATTGTTTGGTCAACATACGCTGAGTGACTGTTCCGACTTGTTTTTTCAACTCGCCAAAGCGCTGTGTCCCTTCCATCAGATGGTAGAGAATAACGCCCTTCCATTTGCCGCCAATCAGCTCCAGTGCAGCTTCTACCGGACATCCCTGACTGCAATTGTATTGCTCGAAACGCTGGTTTTTATCACTCATATTATCTCCTGAGAGCAGGTTGCTTTCATATGTATTCAAGCAACAGGCTCTAAGCCTTTTTTTGCACGTACTCTTATCCGAAAACCGGAACCACTTTTCGGGAGCACGCCTTAGTATACTTCTTGTACCTATAGGCCAAAATTGTGCGTACTTGTTATTGATATAGCGTCTATATAGGTTCTCTGCCAGCAAAACAAAAGAGAGGATTGCTCCTATGACCTTGACCATCGTCGCCAATATCCATGCCGCTAAGGGCAAGGAAGATCTTGTGAAGGCAGAGCTTGAGAAGCTGATTGCAGTAACGCGCGCTGAAGCTGGTTGCCTGCAATATGACCTGCACGTGGATAATGAAAATCCCGGTCACTTCATGTTCCATGAGAACTGGGAGACCCGTGAGCTGTGGCAGGAGCACATGAACGCCCCGCATCTGGCTGCTTACATGGTGGCAACAGAGGGCGCCGTTGACGCGTTTACTGTGAACGAGATGACACGCATCTAGCAGCTGCTACGAGTATTTTGCAGAGTCTTTCTAATGTTGTGAGGGCTCTGCATAATTTTATCGTACATTGTAAAAACCGAAACCTTCTCAGACGAATCCCAGCAAATCCCGCTGGTTACGTCCTTCCCTATGCGTTCTACACTTTTCATTTCATCCTCCAAAATCGATAGTTTGTAGAGCCCCATAACATTTTAAGCTTGAACTATCTCTCCTCGCAGATATCATGGTTTTAAGTTTAAAAAAGAATCTATCCAGACCAGGTAACTATTTATCTCGCAGATGCGAGATAAACCTGACCAACGCCGCCTGAGTGCCTAGTATTTCTATGTATTCATGACGGAGGTATTGCGGAGATAGATTGATAATTTTTCAAAATAAATAATCAGAGCTAAGCAGCCACTTTATTCTATTGATGAGGAGGAAAATTATGTCTGATCAAGTCTTGATGCCGGAAGGTGCTTTGCAAGGTGTGACGCTTGTGGGGGAAGGCCTTAATGACAACACCAGCTGGAATGTTGTTGGCCATACATACACACCTAAAGTACTGACCGAGAACGTGTTTATCTGGCATGCAACTATTCCGGACGGGACCTTTGTGCCACCGCACATTCATCCAACACAGGATGAGTGGATCACAGTTTTGACTGGTGCCCTTGAGGTGGAGTTTGGGGAAGCTTGCCACAAAGCCGGACCGGGAGACACAATCAGAATGCCACGCGGAATTGCGCATGGGATCTTCAACCGCTCCGGCGATGAAGCAACCTGCGTGTTTGGCGTGGCCCCTTCCCGCAAGCTTTATGATCTGTTTGAGGCCCTGGACGGCGTAACAGATCCAGAAGAGCTTGTGCGCATCTCTGCCTTGCATGAAGTCGACTTCTTACCGCCGCCAGCGGAATAAAGGTGGCTGACATGGTGAAGAAGAAGAAAGTTGCTGTCATTGGCGGCGGCGTGAGCGGTCTTGCGGCTGCCAAAGCCTTTGACGAACGTGGGCACCGGGTGTTTGGCTATGAGCGCACCCACGATTTTGGCGGGGTCTGGGAGCTTTCCAGATCCTATCCGGGGGTGCAGACCCAGTCTCCAAAAGATCTGTATTGTTATACGGATCATCCTATGCCCAAGGAATATCCGGAATGGCCCAAGGGGCCGCAAGTGCATGCTTATCTGCATTCCTATGCTCGCAAGCACAAGCTGCATCGGTTGTTTCAGCTGAATACGTCGGTCCTCTCTATGGACCGCCGGGAGGACGGCCAGCCGGGATGGACACTGACGCTCGATGCGGCAGGGCAGGTTCGCAAAGAAGACTTCGATTTTGTCGTCATCTCAACGGGACAGTTTTCTGAAAAGAACATTATCAGCCATCCGGGACAGGACAGCTTTGAGGCGCAGGGCGGACATGTCATGCACTCATCCGACTATACCGACCCTTCCCTTGCTAAGGGCAAACGGGTGGTGGTGCTGGGCGGGTCCAAGTCAGCAACAGATGTGGCGGTGAACGCGGCGAAAAACGGGGCCTCTCAGGTGACATTGGTGTATCGTGAGCCAGTGTGGCGGGTGCCGTATTTTGTGGGTGGCATCAACTTCAAACGGCTGCTTTACATGCGGGCACAGGAGTTGCAGTTCAACAGCTGGGGCAGAAATCCGCTGCAAAAGGCAATGGCTGCGATTGCGAAACCGTTGATTTGGGCGAATTTCCGCGGTCTTGAAATGTTGCTGAAGCTTCAGTTGGGGCTGAAGAAGTGGGATATGGTGCCGAAAGTGCCGATCGAGAAGGACATTTCCTGCTCTATTCCCATTGTCACCCCTGGGCTCTTTGAAGGGTTCAAGAGCGGCATCATCAAGCCGATGCAAGGCACAATTGATCATTATGAAGATGGTCAGGCAGTGCTAACGAGCGGCGATAAAGTGGGCTGTGATGTTTCGGTGCTTGCGGTGGGGTGGAAGCTGGGCATTCCGTATCTGGCAAAAGAGTATCGTGACAAGCTGATTGAAGAAGACGGGCAGTATCGGACCTACCGTCTTTCTGTAAACCCTGACCTGCCAGAAATGGGGTTTGTGGGCTTCAATTCCAGCTTCTGCACGGTGCTTTCTGCAGAGATGATTGCCAACTGGCTGGTGCGCTATGCGGATGGGCAGCTGGAGAAGCAACCAACGGATGGACAGATGCGCCAGAACATTAATGAGATGCTGGATTGGCGACGTGATGACCGACCAGCGGCTCAGGTTTATGGCGGATTGTGCTCAGCTCCATTCCACTTCAAGCATTTTGATGAACTGCTGGAAGATATTGGAGCGGCCAAACGCAAGCGCAGTAATCCTGTTGCAGAGCAGTTCTCCTATCCCAATGCGCAGGCCTATGGGAGTTACCTCAAGTCGGCTCCGCAGTATCTTGCACAATAACAACATCGTGAGACACCGTCATCTGTTAAGCCTGTAGCGCTAAATGGTTGTTTCTCGCGTATAATTTCTAAAAGTCTCTCCAGTGCCTTCGGTTTTGCTGAAGGTGCTGGAGAACCACCTTTAAACGGTGATCAGCGGTGTTTTAATCAAACCACTTGCAACATAACAATGCCGATATAACCATTGTGATCTTTGTGAACGCTCCTCTCAATATTTTATCGATTATTTTAAACCCCATGCAACACGGCCCAGACATTGTCGTGAGATGAGAATAAATGGTCATCTGTCTGAGGAGTGTGTCGATGCTTGGTGGTGCACAACAACAACCTGAGAGTTCAGGAAATCAAGACGAGCTGAGCTGGGCGAAACGCGTATGTCAGCATCTTGGTATCGATTTTCCTGATAGTGTGCAGCAGGCTGAGCAAATAGAAGCCAGCATGCCCAAAGCTGATGTGCTGAGCGTTGCTGACAACAAAGCCGTTGAAGCATCGATGGCGCAGATTGCTTCTGATAGTCCGGCCGCACACAAGACAGCTGACAGTCTGATCAAGAGCATAGTGACCGTATTCACGCGGCTTGAAGGTGACGACGAGCTCAAGGGCATGATGGATGCTATGCAGGCTTATACAGGCGACAATCCGAAATACGGTGTTGTCGGTCAGCTGGGTGCTGGTGGTTTTACCAAGATTGTCGACGGTGCCAAGAAGGGCAAAGAAGATAGCGATGTGACAATCCGCGAAAAAGGCACGGCCTATTTCGATTTGTCCAACTCCCCTGCTTTCCGAAAGGCTATGGAGAAGATCTATCACTCCCCTGAACTTCAGGAGAAGATGAAAGACATCATCGACATCGATTACTTGCACAGCTTCAAGTTTGGCCGCCCTCGTGGCGCGGGACCGGACAGCACGGCTCCAGATGAGTTGAAGCTTTACA
Source organism: Pseudovibrio sp. W74 (assembly GCF_001623085.1). Classification (NCBI taxonomy): domain Bacteria; kingdom Pseudomonadati; phylum Pseudomonadota; class Alphaproteobacteria; order Hyphomicrobiales; family Stappiaceae; genus Pseudovibrio; species Pseudovibrio sp. W74. The sequence continues at coordinate 147,446 of NZ_LMCJ01000046.1, read as the reverse complement.
CTTATCGGAACGAGAACAAGCAAAACGCCTCGGAGAACCCAGAGCTCTACGGCGAAGTGCCGGGCAGTGAACAAGTTGACGGACCCGTTCCGCAGAATGATGCACTAGCAGGTCAGAGCCTGACAGCGAACCAGCGGAAGTATCGTGAGCGCAGCAAGAAAGGCGGCGATGGTGCGTGGGCAACGGCTGCTGATCTGGAAGCGAACAAACGCCTGACAGAACGCGAGATTAATTTTGCGAAGACCAATCCGCGTAACCGGCACGACAGAGAAGACTACCAGTTCAAAGAAAACAAACCTGTCAAAGCCGGTGAGATGCCGAAGGACAAGGTTATTGTTGAACACCAGCCCGGTTTTTCTGTTTGGGATGTTAAAGACGGCACAGGCTTTGCCAAGGATGCGGACCTGCACAACAAACCAACCGTTGCTGGTCCGTCCGGTACCACAGACCGCTTCCTCACCGGCATTCGCTTGCTAGGTAAAGGGGTGATGAAGGAACTGGGGCTGGAAGGTGACAATGCCGAGAACCAGGTGAAGGAACTGGGCAGATGGCTGGCGACCGGATATCTGGTTGGCGATGAGCACCACTCTGCTGTTGAGGTGAATCTGGGTGCTGCCAACCACGGTTTGAAGCCTCAATGGGGGTCTGATCTTTGTACCGAACCGTTCTCCGAGCCGATCAAGGGCAAGGGTTTTGAGATCTCCAGTGAGGCAGTTGTTGATCAGCTTGAGACCAAGCTGGAAACAGCCGAAGAGGATGCCGTGAACAGAGATGCCTACCGCTTCGATCTGGAAGGCGGCTCCAAAGGTACGGTCTCGCCAGACGGTAAGGTCAAGGCACCACCAAAACCGAGTAGATAATCTGGTTTTCCATGCAAGACATCGCTTAAGACGTGGTGTTTGGGAACAGAAAATTTCATCAAAAAATGAGCAGCCCACCCCCGTGTTTGGGCTGTTTTCATGCCCTCTCAGATTTAATCCTTAACATCCGTTAGGAGAATTTTAATGGAATCATTTCACAATGAGAACATAGGAAGAACATCAGGTGTTAGATAACTATGTCCAAGAAGTTTCAGTGGCGACAGCTTTGGAGAAATGTTCCGGATCACACTGTAGGGACAGGCGTTCTCAATACCGAGATGAGCATGCGGGTTCATCGCGAAGGTGATGATGAAGCCCGTAAGCCATGGCGGTGGGAGCTGCATCACAATGGTGTTGTGTGCAAAGGTGACGTCAACGACAAGGTTGAGGCCATGCAAAAAGCGCAGGATGCTTATATCGCTTACCTGCGCTAATCCTTAGTTTTTCAATTTGGAGCGCTTATTCTTATCTGAAAATCAGAGTCCCCTTTCGGGAATGCGCTCTAATTGGTTGCAGCCGCATCTTTGGTTTGTGCCGCGACCTTTGCAGCGCTGGGAGTCTTCAGCGCGAAAACGATACTTCCCAATACGATAAGAATGCCGACCCACTGGCGCAAACCAAATTGCTCCCCAACCAACAGCTGACCGCATAAAACAGCGGATACCGGATTGACCAGAGACAGGAAACCAATGGTTGTTGGGTTGAGCTGTACGATCCCCTTCAGCCAGTTGACCGAAGCCAGACCCATTCCCAAAATGCCGATCCAGAAGAATGCCAGCACCATGTTCAGGTCCGGCACAGGAGCTGCGCCTTCCAAAACAAGTGCGATTGGTACGGCGTAGAGGCCGCCTAATGTGACGTGCCAGCCTGTGTACGTTACCATGCTGACATCTGGTCTGCCCCATTTGCCGCTGAGGTAAACGCCGGTGAAGGTGCTCAGGCAGGCGGCCATTGCCGCACCAATGCCGATCCAGTCCAGTTCAACAGCGCCCAGCAGCAGCATGCCAACACCGAACAGGCCGATGAGAGATGCAATGAGCTGGCGGGCAACCGGTGTCTTGCCGTCCAGAATCCAGATGTAAAAGATGATCTGCAAGGGCAGTGTTGCCATAAGAGTTCCGGCCATTCCGCTTGGAAGGCGGAAAGCGGCGATGAACACAAAGAAGATCATGGAGAGATTGGTCAGACCGATGGTCATCGCTCTCTTGACCCAAGGACCTTTAAGCAAGCCCGGAGCAAACGCCAATAACAACAAGCCTGCGGGCAACAGGCGGTAGACCACCATCCAGACAGGGTCTTCTGCTGGCAAGAGCAACGTTGTAACGGCGTAGGTGGTGCCCCAAATTGCGGGCGTAAGCGCCGTGCGCAGTTGAACAAGCATGTACTTCGACCTCAATTATCTTGATCTCAAATTAATTCAATCTGATGCTTAGGATATATACGCAGATCCGTCAAGTATCTTGATCTCAAGTAATTCCTCTGCAATATACCTCTGTATTGCTGCAAGCCAGATTATTGAGAGTGACCATGACTGATCACGTTGCGCGCGTCGTGCGCCAGTGGAAGAGCGAATATCCTGAGGTGGATGCCAGCCCGATGTATGTGCTGGCCCGGATGATGCGCCTCAACATGCAGATCAACAAAGATCTTTCTGCAAACTTTTCAAAGTTTGGTCTGGCAACGGGTGATTTTGATGTTCTGGCAACGCTGCGGCGAAGCGGTGAACCTTACGCACTGCGCCCGACCGAGTTGACCAAATCCAGCATGTTGACTTCTGGCACCATGACCAGTCGCCTCGATAAGCTGGAAAAGCTGGGGTTGGTGTGCCGTAATCCCAATCCGGAAGATCGCCGGGCTCTGATGATCCATTTAACGGACAAAGGCCGCGCACTGGTGGAGGAAGCAGCCGCCGCGCACTTTGAGATGGAAGCTGAGATGCTCAAGATTCTGGATCCAGAAGACCGGGACGCGCTTGAGGGTATATTGGAAAGATGGAGCCACAGGCTGGAAGAAAACGGCACGATGTAATCTGCCTTAAGCTTGGGGCAGGCAAACTGCCTGCGCACGTTTCCTTCTTGCACATTCACTTGCGAAAACTGGCACTTGCTAAAACTGGTGAGGTCTTTGCAGTTGAGCTGGCCGCCTGTGGCTGAGTTGGGAGTATACAAAACAGACAGTGCTCGTTCACATTGCACTGCCTGTTCTGACCTATTGTTCTTGTTATCTCTTAGAATTATGAGTTGCCGGAGAGGCAGGTGTTGAAGGCACCACCCATTTGCTTAAGCAGCTCGGTGTAAAGCTGAGGGCCTGAATCCAGCGTTGATCCAAGAGGGTCGAGTTCTGCAGAGTTGACGCCTGTTCCCTCTTTCAGCACCGCAACCATGCGCGGATTGAACTGAACTTCAGAGAAGACACAGCTGACGCCCAAACCTTCCAGTTTCTGGCGAACTTCAGACAAACGCTTTGCTCCCGGCAGCACTTCCGGGCTGACAGTGACTGAGCCAACGGCATTGAGGTTATAGGCCTCTTCAAAATAACGGTAGGCATCGTGGAACACCACGAAAGGCTTGGTCCGGTTGCTTTTCAGATCAGCCTTCAGCGTCTCGGAGACTTTGGTGATCTCCTCTGCTTCCGCCTTTGCATTGGCTGCATACTTGGCAGCGTTTGCAGGGTCGGCTTTGGAGAGGGCTTCCTCAATTTCATGCAGCATGGCGATCGCATTTTGCGGATCCAGCCAGATGTGCATGTCTACGGCTTCATCATCATGCTCATCGTGCTTTTCATGATCAGCGTGTTCTTCGTGCTTCTCATTGTCATGATCGGCATGCTCTTCATGCCTTTCGTCGGCGTGTTCTGCATGTACTTCTGCAGTTTCACCGACGTGTGCTGCATGCTCTTCAGCGGTTTCGCCAGCATGATCACCGTGGTCGTGACCTTCAAAGTTGCCACCTTCACGGAAGTTCAGGAGTGTGAGACCATGGGCATCTTTCAGTGTCACGATGGTTGCGCCGTCGGCAAGGTTCTCAAGCGGGGTTTCAAGGAAACTTTCCAACTGAGGCCCTACCCAGAAAACCACATCTGCGTTGGCGATCTTGCGAGCTGTTGACGGACGCAAGCTGTAAGTGTGCGGAGAGCCTGCCCCTTCCACCACCAGATCAGGCGTGCCCACGCCTTCCATCACGCTTGCTACAAGAGAGTGAATTGGCTTGATAGATGCCACCACATTGACCTTGGCCTGAGCCAGAGCAGGAAAGGATACGCTTCCGGCAAGAAGACCGAGAATGCTTAGTGAACCTAAGAGATGCTTCATACGTTCCACAACCACTTTGTTATAATATTACATTCGGTTTGTTACTTTATAACGTCACATATTTTGGAGTGCAACGACCTTTTTGCGATTTATGCAAGGCTGGGCAAAACTCAAAATGACGGGGTAAATACCCTATTGATCTCAGCAGGTTCGCTCAGCCCTCAGCCAGTAAACTGTTAGTTTTGCCTGATCCTACTGCCAAATTAACGAGATGCCTGTTATATTGCCGCAAAATTCAAAGGACTTTCTATGGCCGAGATTAAGGATGAGCTGGACCGCAAGCTAATTGCCATCTTGCAGGGAAACGCTCGGGAACCGGTGTCTTCTATTGCACGCCGGCTGGACGTTGCCCGTTCAACGGTTCAAGAGCGCATTGCCCGGCTTGAGCGCAAAGGCATCATTATCGGCTATACGGCGATTTTGGGAGACCAAGAAGACCAGAAGCGGGTTCAGGCTCTTGTCATGCTTTCCGTTGCCCAGCAACGCTCTCGCGAACTGATTGCTCAGTTGGAGTCCTACCCTGAAATCCGCAGCTGTCTGACCATCTCCGGTGAATTTGATCTCTGCCTGATTGTTGAGCCTGACCGTCTGGAAGAGCTGGATGCTGTGCTGGACGAGATTGCTGCTATTCCAGGTGTTGAGCGCACGCGGTCCTCTATCGTGCTGACGAAGAAGTTTGAGCGACAACGACCATTCATGCCTCAAAATACCTATAGCCTTGAGAAGTAACAGATCCTAAGCATTCGTTTATTTTGCCCATTCGATTTAAGTGGCACTTTTTGCCTGCTTTCCTTGTCTCGAATCGTGTGAGCAATACACGTAAAATTCGTCATATTTACAATTTTAATGTCAATATGACATAGTTACCGTCATTTACACGAAATAAAGCGTCATTTCGTCAAGTTGCCCCATAAACTCCGGCAGTGTTTTCACGTAGACTTCTCGTCAATCGAAACAAGCTTGGAGGGGCTTATGAGCCGACATCATGTTGCTGTTGTGGGTGCAGGTAAGATCGGTGGGATGATCGCTGCATTGTTACAAGGTTCAGGTGATTATCAGATCAAGGTACTGGACCAGAGTGTGGAAGCGCTGAGTGCGCTGGACGTGCCGCATGTGACAACAGAAGCACTGGATGTGAGTGATCTGGGAAAACTCACAGAAGCTCTTAAAGGATGCGACGCAGTTATTTCAGCTGCACCGTTTTTCCTGACGCCGGTGATTGCGCAGGCCGCGAAAGATGCAGACTGTCATTATCTTGACCTGACCGAAGATGTGGCCAGCACTGCTGAAGTGGAGAAGATTGCAGAAGGCGCCAACAAGGCGTTTGCTCCGCAATGCGGCCTCGCACCCGGTTTTGTATCCATTGCCGGATATGATCTGGCAAAGCAGTTTGACAGTCTTGAAGACCTGCATCTGCGTGTGGGCGCCCTGCCCCGCTATCCGACCAACAAGCTCAAGTATAATCTGACATGGTCCACTGATGGCCTGATCAACGAGTACTGCAATCCATGCCTTGCCATCGAGAACGGCGAGTTGACCAAGGTGCCAGCTTTGGCCGGTCTGCAGCATTTCTCTCTGGATGGTGTTGATTATGAAGCCTTCAACACCTCTGGTGGCTTAGGCTCTCTTTCTGAGACGCTGAAGGACAAGGTGCAGAGCCTTCGTTATCTCTCCATCCGTTATCCGGGGCACCGGGACATCATGGAGCTGCTGCTGAAGGATTTGGGCTTCATCAACAAGCGTGACTTGCTGAAAGAAGTGATGGAAGATTCCATTCCGGTCACCATGCAGGACCGCGTGCTCATCTTCATCACCGCCACAGGCATGAAAGATGGTCGGTTCCAGCAGAAGTCCTACTCTCACGTGGTCAATGACCGTGAGATCATGGGCAAGCACTGGAGCGGTATACAGATCACCACTGCAGCCAGCATCTGTGCCACGCTGGATCTGCTCATGGATGGTAGTTTGAACGCCAAAGGCTTTGTGAAGCAGGAAAGCATCAACCTGGATGACTTCCTCTCCAATCGCTTCGGCGGCCTTTACAACAACGGTGGGTCTGATCACGAAACACCGGGGCGTCAGATCGCAGCTTGATGCTGTATATCTGATCCGTTCTGCGATCTTTGAGAGAACAAAAAAGCGCAGTTTCATTTCTGAGGCTGCGCTTTTCTTTTAAACTCGGTTTCCCGGATCAATCGTCGCGAAGGCGACCTTTGATCTCCTCAGACAATGGCAGGGTGGCTTCCCCCAGCTTGCCGTCTTCAAGCACCAGAACGCGGTCAGCACCTTCCAGCTCGCTGGCGCGGTGGGAGACCATGAGGACTGTTTTACCTTTGGTCATGGCGCGGAAGGATGCGAGTACTTTGTCTGCGGTTGCGTGGTCCAGTCCTTCCGTCAGCTCATCCGCAATCCAGATTTCCGGATTACGCAAGTAGGCGCGGGCCAATGCTAGACGGCGACCTTCACCACCAGACAGACCCAGACCACCTTCGCCCAGACGGGTTTCCAGTTTTTCCTGTCTGCCTTCGACAAGCTCCTTCAGACCAGCGTGGGCCAGTGCTTCCCAAAGCTCTGCGTCGGTTGCATCTTCACGGGCAACGCGCAGGTTCTCTGCGATGGTGCTGTGGAAGATCTGTGTGCGTTGACCGACAACAGTCAGAGCAGCACGCAATTTATCTTCTGCCATACCGCCTAGCTCAACACCACCAATCTGGATTGCACCAGATTGCGGAGTTTGCAGGCGTGCAACGATGGCTGCGAGCGTAGATTTACCAGCACCACTTGGGCCGATTACCACCGTGCGACTACCAGTTGGCAGCGCAAGGTCTACACCGTTCAAAATAGCAGCTGCCTTTGGTGTGTAGGCGAAGTGGATGTCTTTCAGGTTCAACGCATCTTTGCCAACCTCAAAAGAGGGCGTTTCAGAATTGCTGCGGGCGTTCTGAAGTGCTTCGCTGTCCTGACCTACTGTGAGCAGGGAGCGGACGCGATCAGCTGCCCCAGACATCTTGCTCCAGCTGCCTGCGCTGTTGGCGAGAGAGATGAGCAGTTCTGGCAGAGCAAGAGCTACAAACGCGAACAGAGCTATATGCTTCAGTTCCATCTGGCCTTGCTGATAGGAATAGGCGGCGAACAGGAACGTGACAGCGACCATTACCTGGCTCATGGTGCTCACCACAGCCTGATTTCGCATGTCTGTCAGTTCGCTCTGCTCTTGCACATCATCCAGCTGATTCACTGCCTTGAGTGCAGCAACACGCTGCTGTTCAAGACCACCGAAGACGGAAAGGTCACGACGTCCCCGCACCAGATCCGACACACGAACGCGCAGAGCGTCACGGGCTGCATTGAGCTTGCGTGCCTGCGCCTTTTGGCGGTGACCACCAGATTTTGCCAGAACAGTGAGGCCTGCTGCCTGAACAGCGCCCAAAGCAATGGATGCCATTGGGGAGTACTGCCAGAGGATAACCAGTGTCAGGCCAGTGATTATGGTTGCTGAGGCAAGAGGTACAACGAGACGCAGGAACAAGCCATCAAGCTGGTCCACATCACTCACCACGCGGGAGAGTGCCGTTGCGGAGCGTTGGCTCAGTGTGCCGTTGCTTTCACGGGCTACAAGACCACGGAATACGCCGGAGCGCAGGTTTGCCAGAAAACGGAAGGTCGCATCGTGTGTGATCACGCGCTCGATGTATCTACCGAAGATGCGCATGGAGGCATAAAGACGGATGCTGCTTGCCGCAGAAGATGTGTTGAATGCGATTGCGCCTGCAGACAGGCCAGCGATTGCTGTTGCGGTGATAAAGTAACCAGAGACGGCGAGCAAGGCGATGCCAGCAGCGGCTGGTAGGAATGCCAGAAATAAGCCGCCCCAGAATGCGAGCGGTTCTTCTTTTTGCAAAAGCCAGATGATGCGAAGGGACGATCTCATTGTTCTTCTCCTTCACGTTCATTCAGCTCAACCAGCACACCTTCTTTCAGGGTCAACACGCGGTCGGCTGAGCCGACAACGCGCGGATCGTGAGTTGCGACCAGAACTGGCTTGTTGTGTGCCAGCTTTTTAAGAGCCGCGACAACCTTTTGCGCGGTTGCACCGTCGAGATCGGCAGTTGGTTCATCTGCAATGATCAGTCTAGCATCCTCACGCAGGGCAGCACGTGCCAACGCAAAGCGGCGACGCTCCCCTAATGACAAGCCCTTGCCGTCTTCACCGATCTGGCCTGAGAGGCCTCCCGGGATTTTGGCGAGCAACTCATCAACTGCAGCAAGCTTCAAAGCTTGTGTGAGTGTCGCATCGTCTGCTGACTGATCAGCGCGGCGCAGGTTTGCCCGCAACGTGCCGTGGAACAGCTCAGGATTTTGCGAAAGGACGGAGATAGACTGTTGCCAGTTGGTCAAGCCGTATGAGGTGAGCGGCAGTCCGCCATAAGCAATCTGGCCCTGATCAGCTGGCAAAAAGCCGAGAATGCAATCCATCAGGGTTGATTTACCGGTTCCACTTGGGCCTTTGACAACGACCAGTTCCGGCTCTCCCAGAGACAAGTTGACGTCAGCGAGGATCTTGCGATGGCCGCGTGAAACACTCAGGTTTCGGATCGTCAGTGCGCCGGTTGCTGGCAGTGGCACAACATCGAGGCCAGTTCCGATGATATCTGCCTGACCGTCGTCCTCCAGCTGTTTTTGCAGTTCAACGATATGATCTGCTGCTGCAAGGCCTGCGGCGCGATCATGATACGCTGCAGCAAATGCACGAAGTGGTGCGAAATATTCAGGAACGATCATCAGAACGAACAGGCCACCGGCCAGTGTGAGCGGTGAGCCATATGTGCCGAAACTCCAGTCTCCAAGGAGAGAGAAGCCGACATAGATTGCGGTGATGGCGATTGCAGCGGCACTGAACAGTTCCAGCGCAGTGCTGGAGAGGAAGGCAATACGCAGAACACGCATGGTGGATGTGCGGAAGTCACCACCCAGTTTGCGGATATCGTCCTCAGAGCGTTTCACCGCACCAAACAGACGCAGGGTTTCCATGCCTCTGAGGCGGTCCAGCAGCAGCCCACCCATATCGGCAAGAACACCTAGCTGACGGTCGCTGGCTTTCTTGGCGCGGATACCAACGATTGCCATGAAGACCGGCACCAGCGGGCCAAAGATCAGCAGACACAGCGCTGCGAACCAGCTGACATAGGCGACAGACGCAATCAAGACGAGAGGGACGAGTGAAAGGCGCGCCTGAATTGGGAGAAAACGGCCAAGATAAGGGCCGATTGCCTGAATGTGCTCCACCGCGATGGACGCGATTTTACCACTTGCAGGCAGTTCGGTTGCCGGTGACAGGTTGGTTAGATTGCTCAGCAGACTGGTTTCCAGTCTGTGGCGCGCCTTAGAGGCTGCGCGAACTGCGATCTCACCGCCCCTGATGCGCAGAAAATGGCGGATCACGGCTAAGATAAGTATAGAGGCTGTTGCATAGAATGGATCAAGGCCCGGTCCGTGTGGATCGATCAGGCCAGCGATTGCCAATGCCAATAATGCTGCCTGCGGAATCCAAAGGAGTTCCGAGAGGCCTTGTAACATTGCACCGCGTTTCACCAGTTTCATTTCCGGGCGAACCGCATCCTGCAGCCAAACCTGACCCGCGGATTTTTTGCGTCCACGTTTCTTAGCGGGGGCATTTGCCTCCGCGACGTCTGCATCAGATAGCTCTGTTACGTTTGCTAGGTTTTCAGTCATTCCGCTTGTCCGGTTCCCTCTTCGCCGGGGCATCTGCCTGTAATTCATAAAGACAATTTCCGAAAAAACTCTTCAATTGCCTAGACTTGCTTGCGCAATGGAATCGACCCGTCCGGTCTGTGATTGCAACACGCTCGTTAGAATTACTCCAGTTTTTTAATAAATCGCAACAAACTCAGAGGCGAAGACCCCCCAATTTGTATGGGACATAAGCGCACAGGTGCGCATATTGAGAGATCATAGGTGCCCCGCAGAGCGTTGCTTCGCCGAGGTTTACGGGGTTTTACCGAAGAGCTGCCACGATAAAAATCAAAATGGCTCATGGATCCCCGAGTTTTCGGGAATATTAACTGCTTTCCGCTAGAGTCCCCGAGTTCTCTTATAGCTCTCAGCCTACATCGAACTAACGAGTTGATATTGCTGAATAACAACAAAAAGGAGAGAACCTGCCATGTTTTGCTCTTTTCGCCGCCTGTGTCTGGCGGCAATTTGGGGCCTGGGCCTTGCCTCCTCATCTTTTGCCTCTGAAAAAGCTGGATTTACTGCAGAACGGGATGATGTGATTCCGCCATTGGACATTTTCAAGACGATGGCAAGTGATCTGGAGCCTGAGGGCTGGATCACCTTCCAGACTCTGGACAACAAGCAGATCATCAACTTTGCCCCCATCATGTCACTGCGCTGCAGACTGAAAGAAATTAAGTATTCGATTGACTCCAAGGATCTGGATAAGAGCTTTCCTATTCCTGATTGCGATCCTGAATACCCCTTCCGTGTCGAAGCGCAGAGCATTCATAAGCCGTACGTCATGGAGTTCCCTGGCGGGACAGTGCAGGCCCTTGCAGTGCAACTGACGTGGGATGACGGAAGCACCAGTAACACTGTCTATTATGAACCCTGCCGCGCGGTTGGTGCCGCGCCCTGCGCCTATCCTCTTGGTAGCAACGAATAAAAAAGGCGCTCAAAAGAGCGCCTTTCAAACTGTCAATCCGAAGGTTTAGCCCATTGTTGGGATAGAGAATTCTGCACCTTCCTTCACACCTGAAGGCCAGCGGGATGTCACTGTCTTGGTGCGGGTGTAGAACTTGAAGCCATCTGGGCCGTGCTGGTTCAGATCGCCAAAGCCAGAACGCTTCCAGCCACCAAAGGTGTGGTATGCGAGCGGCACAGGGATTGGAACGTTGATGCCGACCATGCCGATGTTAATGCGGCTTGCAAAGTCACGTGCAGTGTCACCATCACGGGTGTAGATTGCAGTGCCGTTGCCGTACTCATGATCCATTGGCAGGCTCAGAGCTTCTTCATAGGTTTCTGCGCGTACAACAGTCAGAACCGGACCAAAGATTTCTTCTTTGTAGATGTCCATGTCTTTGGTTGCGTTGTCGAACAGGCAAGGACCAACGAAGTTACCGTTTTCATAGCCCTGCAGTTTGAAGTCACGTCCGTCAACAACAAGCTTTGCACCCTGCTCAACACCGGAGTTCACCAGACCGAGGATACGCTCACGTGCCTGTGGGGTGATGACTGGACCGAAGTCAACGTCGTCGCCTGCAGTGTAAGGGCCAACTTTGAGAGCTTCAACGCGTGGGATGAGTTTCTCGATGAGGCGGTCTGCAGTTTCCTGACCAACAGGAACAGCAACGGAGATCGCCATGCAGCGTTCGCCAGCAGCACCGAAGCCTGCGCCAACCAGAGCGTCAGCAGCCTGATCCAGATCAGCATCCGGCATGATGAGCATGTGGTTTTTCGCGCCGCCGAAGCACTGAACGCGCTTACCGGAAGCTGTACCACGGGTGTAAACGTACTCAGCAATCGCGGTGGAACCAACGAAGCCAACAGCCTGAATGATTGGATCATCAAGGATTGCGTCTACGGATTCTTTGTCACCGTTCACAACGTTCAAAACGCCGTCTGGCAGGCCAGCTTCCTGCATCAGCTCAGCCAGCATCATTGGCACTGACGGGTTGCGCTCGGATGGCTTGAGGATGAAGGAGTTACCAGCTGCGATCGCAACACAGAACTTCCACATCGGAATCATTGCCGGGAAGTTGAATGGCGTGATGCCAGCAACAACGCCCAGTGGCTGACGCATGGAGTACATGTCGATGCCAGGACCTGCGCCCTCGGTGAACTCACCCTTCATCATGTGTGGTGCGCCGATGCAGAATTCTGCAACTTCCAGACCACGGATCACGTCGCCTTTAGCGTCCGGGTGTGTTTTACCGTGCTCAGCAGACAGCTTGGATGCCAGCTTGTCCATGTCGCGGTGAAGCAAAGTCACGAACTTCATCATTACGCGAGCGCGGCGCTGTGGGTTGGTTGCAGCCCATGCTGGCTGCGCTTTTTCAGCGACGGCGACAGCTTCCTGCATTTCTGCTGCAGTTGCCAAAGCAACCTTTGCAGTTACTTCACCGGTTGCAGGGTTGAAAACGTCTGCAGTGCGGCCGGACTTGCCAGCAACGCGCTTACCATTGATAAAATGACCGATCTCTTCCATGAGGTCCTCCCTCTCCAGGTCTATTCTTGCGGCCCGCAAACACATGCGTTTTACAGGTCTGCGAGCGAATTTCTTTATGCCCCTAGCATGAACTATATTTTTCGCATATCAATGAGATAATATCCGAAACCGTTGTGCAAAAATTAAAGTACGATCCGTGCAGCATGTGGACTGGGAGCTATCAAAAATCATGAACTGGGATGATGCAAGAGTGTTTCTTGCTGTGGCGCGCTCCGGACAGATTTTGGGCGCTGCACAGCGGCTTGGCCTCAACCATGCAACGGTTGCCCGCCGCCTTTCCGCGCTTGAAACTGCTCTGCAGGCCAAGCTCATTGATCGGCGCACCACGGGGTGTGCGCTGACCAGCGAAGGTGAGCGGTTCTTTGAGTTTGCTGAATCGATGGAAACGGAGATGCTTTCCGCCCGCGCCGAGATCGGTGGGACGGATGTGGAGCTTTCCGGTGCTGTGCGCATTGGTGCACCCGATGGCTTCGGGGTGGCTTTTCTGGCGCCGCGTCTGGGTGCACTGAATGAGCGTTATCCTGATCTCACGCTTCAGCTGGTGCCGCTGCACCGGGCTTTCTCTCTTTCCAAGCGCGAAGCTGATCTGGCAGTTACGGTTGGTCAGCCTGAACATGGACGTCTGGTGAGCCGCAAGTTGACTGACTACTCATTGGGTCTTTATGCCTCTCGCGCTTATGCTGAACGCTACGGGCTGCCGGAGAACGAAGAAGAGCTGAAAGAGCATCGCCTGATTGGCTATGTGGACGACCTAATCTTTGCCTCTTCGCTCAACTACTCCGCAGAATTTTCCAAGGACTGGCAGTCTCGCCTGGAATGTGCCAGCGCACTCGGCCAGACCGAAGCTGTGCGGGCAGGCAGCGGGATCGGAATCCTTCACGGGTTCATTGCAGATGGCAATGATGATTTCGTTCCAGTGCTTCCCAAACGTCGTATTTCGCGCAGCTATTACCTTGTCACCCATGAAAGCGCACGACATCTGCGCCGTATTAAAGCGGTTTCTGATTTCATTGGTGACTTGGTAAAGCAGGAGAAAGATCTCTTTAGAAATCATCTGTAACGCTTTGATTTGGAAACCGAATTAAGCCTTTAAAATTATAAATTGTCATTTTTGATAATTTATAATATACAGTGCGGATCACTTCCCTACTGTAACTTGAAGGCAAAATGAGATGATTGGTAAGCTTGCGGAGTTCGTTGGCGTTCCTATGATTGTTGTCGCGATTGTCGCGACCCTGCTTTACTTTGATTTTGGCGGATCCCTCACACAGGAAAGCCATGCAGCTGATGGCAAAGGTCAGCAGGCTCTCCTGGACACTCTTGCACCGGATATCCCTTCCCTGCCTGTGATCAAGATTGAATTTCCGAATCTTTACAAGGACCTGCAGAGCCAGATTGAGAAAGAGATTCAATCAGGGGCAGATGAGCGCGTGCTGGCTAAGCGTCTGCATGACTTGCTTTACCGCGCACTTCAGGTTTATCGCCCACTGCTAAAATATGCTGATGACGATAAGATCATCACGGTCCTCAAGGCCAAACGTGCTCTCACCTTAAAACTGAAGAAAAGCAAAGGTGAGCTGGTTTGTGCTCAGGTTTTTTCCGGTTCCACTGGTGCGTTTCTGGACAGCTATACCGTGGTAGAGAGTGAAAGCACGCAGGAAGGGCTCGCGCTATTCCAGTTGCTCGCGGATGCTCAGGTTAAAGCCAAGGACGACGGGCTCGTGATCCATTACACCGCTGAGCCTGCGCAGAAGAAAGTGCGTGTGATTGGCAAGCCTGCGGATAAGCCGACTGATGCAGATTTGTATCTGCCTGCGAACCCGGCATTTGATGCTCTGATGAAGGTGTATCCAATGGATTCCCTAAGCCGCATTTTCGCTGCTGATCCAACCGATACAAAGCTGTGTGATAGTGAGGTCCGCCTTTACGATGCTCTTGTTGGCCTACCCGCACCACATGGCCCTGCAATGCGCAAATACATCGTGGACCTGCTCTACTTCGCTGGCTACTAACCTGCCCAAGGTAAGCAAAGCGCCTAAAACAAAAAAACGCCGGCCTTTTTGGACCGGCGTTTTTTAGTCTGTTTTTTAGGTGGTATCTTAAGCGAGTTCTGCCAGTGTCTGGTTGTAGTCACCAACCTCTGGGTTCTCGCGAAGAACTGCATCCATTGCTTTGAACATCTCGTGCAGGCGCACTTCTGAGACCGGGCTTTCAACAACAACAACCAGCTCTGGTTTGTTGGAGGATGCACGGACAAGGCCCCATGTTCCATCTTCACACACAACACGGACACCGTTCACGGTGATCAGATCAGCTATATCCTGACCAGATACCTTCGCGCCGTCAGCATGCATGGATTTGAAGCGCGCAACCACACGATCAACTACATCGTACTTGATCTCGTCCGCGCATTTGGCGGCCATGGTTGGGGAGCCCCAGGTCTTCGGCAGATCGCGGCGCAGGTCAGCCATGCTCTTATCCGGATTGCGGTCCATCATATCCAGAATGGCAATCGCTGAGACAACACCGTCATCATAGCCACGACCAATTGGCGGGTTGAAGAAGTAGTGGCCGGACTTTTCAAAACCAGCAACAGCACCAAGCTCAGTTACGCGGCGCTTGATGTAGGAATGGCCTGTTTTGAAGTAATCGGTCTTTGCACCATTGGCCTTGAGGACCGGATCGGTGTGGTACAGACCAGTTGATTTTACATCAACCACAAACTGGCTTTCCGGATGAAGGGCGGAGATATCGCGAGCCAGCATGACGCCGACTTTGTCAGCGAAGATCTCTTCACCTTCGTTGTCGACCACACCACAGCGGTCACCATCCCCATCAAAACCCAGACCAACTTCAGCACCGGTTTCCAACACTTTGTCACGGATGGCATGAAGCATCTTCATGTCTTCCGGGTTTGGATTGTAGTTCGGGAAGGTGTGATCCAACTCGCAGTCCAGCGGAATGACATCAACGCCCAGCGCTTCGAGAATACGCGGTGCAAACGCACCTGCGGTTCCGTTGCCACATGCAACAACAGCTTTGATTGGGCGCTTGAACTTCTCACGCTCTGTGAGATCAGCGATGTAACGGTCAGTCAAATCAGGATGGTATTCGTAAGCTCCGCCACCACGCAGGTCACTGGCGCCTTCCAAAACGATCTCTTTAAGGCGGCCCATTTCTTCTGGTCCGAAGGTCAACGGGCGGTTTGCACCCATCTTCACACCAGTCCAGCCGTTGTCGTTGTGGGAAGCAGTGACCATAGCAACGCATGGCACATCCAGATCGAACTGAGCGTAATAAGCCATTGGAGACATAGCGAGGCCAATGTCGTGCACTTTGATACCCGCAGACATCAGGCCAGTAACCAGTGCCATCTTGATGGATGCGGAGTAGCCGCGGAAGTCGTGACCGGTGACGATCTCAGGACGTACGCCAAGTTCATGAATGAGGGTTCCAAGTCCCTCGCCCAGCGCCTGAATGCCCTTCAGGTTGATCTCTTTTTCAAAGAGCCAGCGTGCATCGTACTCGCGAAAACCGGTCGGCTTGACCAAAGGTGTCGTTTCATAGGCCAAGGTGTTTGGCGTTAGCTGTGAATCCGGCTTAACTGACATAATTTCTCCTAGACAAGCTTCAGGTCACTGGTAATGCAGAGACGTGACGCTTTTATCAAACTCCGTTTGGTTGTGAGACGTTTCTCACCCAACGGTTTTCAAATTCACGTTATACTCGCAGGATATCATCCTCGGCGATGTATGCGCCGGACTGGACTTCGATCATGCGAACCGGGATTTTTCCCGGGTTTTGTAGTTTGTGCCTTGCGCCAAGCGGGACAAACACGGACTGATTTTCTGAAATCAGCTCATCTTTTCCATCAATGGTCACTTCCAGCGTGCCACTTACAACAACCCAGTGCTCTGCACGGTGGATGTGGCGCTGCAAGGTCAGGCCCTTGCCGGGCTCAATCATCATGGACTGGACGCGGAAGCGCTCGCCTTCAGAGATGCGCTCGCTCCAGCCCCATGGACGATACACGCGGCGGTGCTGTACGGTTTCCGGCCTATTGGCCTTATCCAGTTGCTCCACCACCTTCTTCACGTCCTGTGCCTTATCTTTTGCGGCAACCAGAAGCGCATCCTTGGTGTTGACGACCACAACGTCTTCAAGCCCTACAACACTGACGAGGGCATCTTCAGAATAAACGAGGCAATTTTTGGACTGTTCGAAGATCGCTTCGCCCAAAGCGGAGTTTCCCTCATCATTCTTCGCCATAGACTCCCAAATAGCAGGCCAAGATCCAAGATCACTCCAACCCGGGTCGGTTGGAACGCAGGCGACGTTCTCTTCATTCTCCATAATCGCATAGTCGAAGGAGATATTGCGCACCTGAGCGAAGGCTTCTTCTTCAAGCCGCAGGAAGTCCAGATCGCGTCGTGCGTTTTTGGAGGCCCTAGCAACTTGCTCCCAGATGTCAGGCGCATGTTTTAAGAAAGCGTCGCGCATGGCAGCTGCGGAGTACATGAAGATGCCAGCATTCCAAAGGTAGTTGCCGTCTTTGAGGAACTCTTCAGCCGTTGCCAGATCCGGTTTCTCGACAAAGGCATCAACTTTGCGGACAGATGCTGCCCCCTCGCAGAGTTTGATATAACCGTATCCGGTGTTGGGTTCGCTTGGCTCAATACCAAATGTGACGATCTGACCAGCTTCAGCAGCTGCATGAGCGGCATCGACAGCACACAAGAACTCCTTGTCATCAGCGACCAGATGGTCCGATGGTAACAGGAGGACAATTGCGTTTTTATCTGTTTCAAGCGCCATGAGTGCAGCAAGAGCAGCGGGAGCAGCCGTGTTTCGTCCGCATGGCTCTAATACTATAGCTTGTGGCTCTATCCCAAGTTCGGCCATTTGCTCACCGATCAGGAAGCGATGATCCTGATTTGAGATAACCAGCGGTGCACGGAACTGCTGGGAGCTGACACGCTCACATGTCTTTTGAAAGAGACTTTGACCTGAAAAGATTGGCAAGAATTGTTTTGGCCTTTCTCTACGCGACAGAGGCCAGAGGCGAGATCCAAACCCACCCGACAGAATCACAGGTGTGATTTTGCTTATGCTATTGCCAGTCATATTTTCAGGATCACTTTCAAACAAACGAATAGACTATTCGTAAACTTAGATGCTGTAGCCCAAAACCCTCAAAACACGTGGAGTTTCAGTGTTCCACACATTCTCTCGAAAATAATTAAGGCTTTTTACCAGTCTGCGTGCTCCGAGATACTCCATTATTTTTCAGGGGTATTAAGTCGATTTGGGAACGGTCACGATATCACTTAATTCATTTAAGCATTTGTTCTGGGGGGAAGATGCGGGAGGAATTAAGCCAATCCGTTGAGCGGAAAGTGGATGAGCTTGTTGCGCTCACTCGTGACCTGATAGCTTTTCCGACAATCAACCCTCCCGGAGAAGCTTATCGTCCCTGTGCAGAGTTCATTGGCGAACGTTTGAAGCGTAAGGGCTTTTCTGTCGAGTATGTCAGAGGAGAAAGCACCCCCGGAGACTCTGACCGCTACCCGCGCATCAATGTCATTTGTCGCTATGAAGGTCGCGGTCCCGGTCCTTGTGTCCACTTCAACTCCCATATTGATGTTGTCGAGGTGGGGTATGGCTGGACGGTCGATCCCTTTGCTGGCGTGGTAAAAGACGGAAAGGTCTTTGGGCGCGGTGCCTGTGATATGAAAGGTGGTTTGGCTTCTTCCATAATCGCGGCAGAGAGTCTGATTGAATGTTTCCCAGAGTTTTGTGGTGCCATCGAGATATCTGGAACTGTTGATGAGGAATCCGGCGGCCTTGGCGGTGTGGCTTATCTTGCCAGACATGGCTACTTTTCCAAACCGCGTGTCGACCATGTGATCATCCCCGAACCTTTGCACAAGGATCAGGTTTGTCTTGGGCACCGAGGGGTGTGGTGGAGTGAAATTGAGACGCGTGGTTCGATTGCTCACGGCTCAATGCCGTTTTTGGGTGACAGTGCAATTCGTCACATGAGTGCTTTCCTGAATGTGCTGGAAAACGAGCTTTACCCTGCGCTAAGCAAAAAACAAACACAAATGCCGGTTATTCCTAGAGGCGCCCGATCATCCACGTTAAATATCAATTCCTTACATGGCGGGCAAGATGAAGGACACGATGGTCTTCCCTCCCCTTGCGTTGCAGATAGTTGCCGCATCATACTGGATCGTCGATTCCTGATTGAGGAGCCGCTGGAGGATGTGAAACAAGAGATAGTTGAAATATTAGAAAATCTGCGTAAAACACGTAGAAATTTCGAATATGAACTGAAGGATCTCCTTGAAGTTCTCCCCGTGATGGCAGAGAAAGACTCCCCAGTCGCTCGCGCTGTTGCAGGCGGAATTAAAGACGTGCTTCAAAAGGATGCATCATATGTTGTCTCTCCGGGGACTTATGATCAGAAGCACATAACACGATTGGGCCACTTGCACGATTGTATTGCGTATGGTCCAGGCAAACTTGAGATGGCGCATAGGCCGGACGAATTTGTTGGAATTGAGGATCTCGTTGACAGCGCCAAAGTGATGGCGCTGGCCGCGTACTCTCTTTTGACGGAGCCTGATGCAAGACCGATAACAAGAACACTGTCTGATCACGTGCACTCTTAAAGTATAAGGGACGGAATGGAATGCATGCAAAGTCATTAAAAAGCCGGCTGCTTTGCCTTGCCGGAGGCGCGGCCCTCGTCCTTGCTGCACTAACAGGTGCGCACGGTTCTGCTGAAGCCAAATCTTCCCTGTCTTTGGGAATGGTACTCGAACCACCGCATCTTGATGCAACTGCAGGGGCTGCAGCTGCTATCGATGAAGTGGTCTATCAAAACGTTTTTCAAGGCCTGACACGTATTGGGCCAGACGGAAGTGTTCTGCCCTCTCTCGCCAAATCGTGGGATGTGAGCGAAGACGGCATGACCTATCGCTTCTATTTGCAAACGGGTGTCCTCTTTCATGATGGAACGCCGTTTTCTGCTGATGACGTAAAGTTTTCCTTGGATCGTGCTCGCGCTGAAGGCAGCGTAAATGCACAGAAGCCGCTCTTTGCAGCGATCTCTGATGTGGTTGTCGTAGATCCGCAAACCGTTGACATCAAGCTCACTACGCCAAGCGGAAATCTTGCTTACAATCTGGCTTGGGGCGATGTGGTAATTGTATCTCCTAAAACGGCTGAGACGAACAAGACGCAGCCTGTGGGCACCGGACCGTTCAAGTTTGACCGTTGGATGAAGGGGCAGGAAATTCGGATTTCCCGTTTCGACCAGTATTGGGGTGAACAACCGAAGCTGGATAAAGCCTCTTTCCGTTTCATCTCTGATCCTAATGCCGCTTTTGCTGCAATGATCTCTGGCGATCTGGATGCGTTCCCGACATTTTCCGCTCCAGAGACCATTATTCAATTTCAAGCGGACCCACGCTTTGAAGTTGCTATTGGCACGACTGAGGGTGAAACCATCCTTGCGATGAACAACACTCGCGGCCCGCTCAAGAACAAGCTCGTGCGTCAGGCAATATCGCATGCGGTCAATAAGCAAGCCCTGATTGACGGGGCAATGTTTGGACTTGGTACGCCAATTGGAACGCACTTTGCTCCGCACCATCCCGCTTATAATGATCTGACGGGGCTTTACCCTTACGATCCGGCAAAAGCGAAAGAACTTCTTGCCAAAGCTGGGTATCCAGATGGCTTCAGCGCAACGCTGAAACTGCCACCACCAACCTATGCCCGTCGTGGTGGTGAGCTGATTGCCTCTGATCTGAAGAAGATCGGCATTGATTTGAAGATCGTACCTGTTGAATGGGCGCAGTGGCTTTCCGAGGTCTTCAAGGAAACCAATTACGATTTCACGATCGTTTCTCATGTTGAGCCGATGGATATTGGTATCTATGCGCGCGATAAGTACTACTTCAACTACAACAGTGATGCCTTCAAACAACTGATTGAAGAGCTGAATGTGACTGTTGACGAAGAGAAGCGGTATGAGCTTTTGAAGCAGGCACAGCAAGTCATCTCCGAGGATGCTGTGAACGTCTACCTGTTCCAGTTGGCGAAGTCTGCTGTGTGGGATGCCAATGTGAAGGGGCTTTGGCGGAACTCCCCGACACCGGGTAACGATCTATCACAGGTCTATTGGGCGAATAACTAAAAACACCTAGCAAATACACGTAGATATTTGCACAGGACTGCGGTTGCAACCGCAATCGCAGTCCTTCTCAATTGCTATTCCAAATTATATGGTTTAAGCGGTTGCCAAACTGACAGTTACTTTAGGGGTAACCCTTTTCTCTCATTGTGCAATTTGCTTGTGCAACGCAAGTTTGATTGGTTTAGCGGATTTGTCCGATGCTCTGGTTTGCGTTCCTTCGTCTCATAGGCTTACTGACAACTCTCCTGGCCGCAAGCCTCGTCATCTTCGTTGTGCTTGAGGTTATTCCAGGTGATCCAGCTGAAGTGATGCTTGGGCTGAATGCGCAGCCTGACACACTCGCAGCTCTGCGCGCTGAACTTGGCCTCAACGCTCCTTTATCCACCCGCTATGTGAACTGGTTGCTGGGCATGTTGCGGGGTGAATTTGGTGTGAGCTACACATATTCAGTTCCGGTTTCTGAACTGATCGGCGAACGCATTCAGGTCAGCCTTCCGCTTGCAACTGGCGCACTGATCCTCTCGACAGTCATCGCTATACCAATCGGCGTTTACTCTGCCCGCTATCACGGCAAGGTCATCGACACGGGTATTATGTCCATTGCCCAGATCGGCATTGCTATCCCGAACTTCTGGATTGCCATTTTGCTGGTTTACGTGTTTGCGATTGTACTGAGGGTTTTGCCATCTGGTGGTTTCCCGGGTTGGGATGTGAGCTTCTTTGGCTCATTGCAGGCGCTCTTGTTGCCCGTTATCGCACTGGCTCTTCCCCAAGCCAGTATTCTGGCCCGCGTGATGCGCTCAGCCTTGCTGGATGTTTTGCATGAAGATTATATCCGCACAGCGCGCGCCAAGGGGCTTTCCAACAAAGCCACGCTTTGGAGACATGGCGTACGCAACGCTCTTATTCCGGTCCTGACTATTCTAGGTCTTCAGTTCTCTTTCCTGATCGCAGGTACGGTGATTATTGAGAACCTCTTTTACCTACCAGGCCTAGGGCGTCTGATTTTCCAAGGCATTACTCAGCGCGATCTGATCGTAGTGAAGAGCAGCGTCATGCTGCTCGTTGCTCTTACAATCTTTGTGACATTCCTTGTCGACATCGCCTACGCAGCCATTGATCCGAGACTGAGGCGACGTGCATGAATCAGGAACTCCCAAGTTATCCGCCGCTTGCCAGTTTTGACGAAATCTCCATCTGGAAGAAAGCCTTTCACAGTCGTTCTTTCGTGATCGGGGCAGTGCTTGCTCTCGTTATTCTCATTGCCGGGGTTACTTCCCTCTTCTGGACACCCTATGCCATCGATGTTCTGGATGTTTCCAAGCGCCTTAAGCCGATGAGTTCTGAATTCTGGTTTGGGACGGATCAGTATGGTCGCGATATCTTCTCCATGCTGATGGTTGGCGCCCGCACCTCCATTATTGTAGCGCTGATTGCTGTTGGCATCGGCATGCTGATTGGCGTACCATTGGGACTTCTGGCAGCGGCCCAAAAGGGCTTTCTGGAAGAACTGGTGATGCGCACCAATGATCTGATTTTCGCATTTCCTTCTCTGCTCTCTGCTGTGCTAATCACGTCCATCTTTGGGCCTGGAACAATCAACGCTGTAATTGCGATTGGCATCTTCAATATTCCGGTTTTTGCCCGCGTTGCGCGCGGTGGTGCCTTGTCTCTTTCAGGACGCGAGTTTTTGCTTGCCGCCCGTCTTTCCGGCAAGAGCTCGTTTTTGATCACTTTGGAACACGTTATTCCGAACATTGCCAACCTGCTGATTGTACAGGCGACCATTCAACTTTCTCTTGCGATCCTTTCAGAGGCAGGCCTCTCCTATCTTGGTTTGGGGACGCAACCACCGATGGCGAGTTGGGGCCGCATGTTGTATGAGGCCCAGACCATGGTTGCCTTTGCACCGCAGCTGGCGCTTTATCCGGGATTTGCGATTATCTTTTCCGTTCTCGGCTTTAACCTGCTTGGCGATGGGCTTAGGGATTTGCTGGATCCTAAGATGCGGAGGAGAGTTGCGTGACCTCTGTTTTTTCCGCCACTGACCTTTGCGTTTCCATTTCTGGCAAGCCGATCCTGCGCAATGTGAGTTTTGACCTTGAGCAGGGTAAAATCCTCGGTCTTGTTGGCGAAAGTGGCTCTGGTAAATCCATGAGTGCGCTCTCAGCCATGCAGCTTTTACCAGAGGGTGCTCATCAGATTGGTGATCTGATGTTTGAGGGCAAGAACCTCACGCGCGCTACAGATACAGAGATGACCCATGTACGTGGCAAAGACATCTCTATGGTCTTTCAAGAGCCTCTGACCGCTCTCAACCCAACCCGCACCATTGGCGAGCAAGTTGCTGAAGGCCTTCGCTGGCATCAGGGTCTTACACGCAAGGAAGCGATGGACCAAACCATCGATGTTCTGGAACGGGTTGGCCTAGGTCTTGAATATGGTTTAATTGATCGTTTCCCCCACCAGCTTTCCGGCGGACAGAGGCAGCGCGTTGTCATCGCCATTGCCATTGCCTGTAAGCCCAAGGTGTTGATTGCGGATGAGCCGACCACCGCACTTGATGTGACGGTTCAGGCCCAAATCCTGACATTGCTGAAAGACATCGTGCGCAAAGAACAGATGGCCATGCTGCTCATTTCGCACGATCTGGCAGTTGTTGCTGACATGGCAGACACTGTTGCGATTATGAAGGACGGGGTGATTGTTGAGCGCGGCCCAACTTGTGAGCTGTTCGACAACCTTTCTCACCCCTATTCCAAGAAGCTGTTTGAAGCCTCCAACCACGTACCTGTTCCGCGGCAAGAGCCGGTTGACGAGGTCACACAGCCACTCTTGAAGGTGAGCAACGTGCTGCGGGAATATCCTCTCCCTCGCGCCAGCATCTTCACACGCAGACAGTGGCACCGAGCCGTGCAGCATGTCTCCTTCCACGTCGCCCCTCGTCAGAGCATGGGACTGGTGGGTGAAAGTGGATGCGGTAAATCCACCCTTGCACGCACTATTTTGGGACTGACGCCTCCCAACGCAGGCCATATTCAGTTTCTTGGCAAAGACCCCTACTCGGTTTCACGAAAAGACCGTCAGGATTTGCAGCTGGGCATTCAGGCCGTGTTCCAGGATCCTTATGGAAGCTTTGATCCGCGGCATACGGTTGAACGTACCGTGGGTGAGCCTTTGCACCTCATGCGCAACGAACTGTCTCGTTCTCAACGTAAAAAACGCGTTCATGAGGTTTTGGAAAGCGTGGGGCTTTCCTCTGCAGATGCCAACAAATATCCGCACGAATTTTCTGGCGGACAACGGCAGCGTATCGCGATTGCTCGTGCGCTGGTCACCAATCCAAGCCTGATCGTCGCGGATGAACCCGTTTCTGCGCTTGATGTTTCCATCAGAGCACAAATTCTGGATCTCTTTGCAGATTTGCGTGATCGGCTAGGTATGGCTTATCTGTTCATTTCACACGATCTGTCTGTTGTGCAGGCTATCACTGACCGGGTGATTGTGATGAACGCTGGCCGGATTGTTGAAGAAGGTCCAACCGGAGAAGTCTTTTCCAATCCCAAACATCCTTACACACGTATCCTTGTTTCTGCGGCACCAGACCTCAACGAAGCCTTGCGCAGGCGCAGAGAAAAAGAGAACAAAGATACGCATTGAGCGCTATTGCCTGAAGCAAACCAATGCAGCTAGCCTTGCATTTGCTCAGGCTACAGCAATCGGAGACATGTTATGACAACAGCTGAGAACCAGCTTCGCCGGGAAGTTATAAGAACGGCGCGTGCTTTACAAAGCACTGGTTTGACACATGGAACCTCCGGCAACGTGAGCGCCCGATATGAAAACGGTATGCTCATCACCCCTTCTGGCATTCCTTACGAAGACCTGGAGATCAAGAAGATTGTCTTCATGGATCTTGAAGGCGGATACTTTGGGGATTACTTGCCTTCGTCCGAGTGGCGCATGCATATGGACATCTACCGGAACTACAAAGAAGCAGAGGCGGTTGTTCACTGTCATTCAGCCAGAGCGACTGCGCTTTCAACCCATAACAAAGGCATTCCGGCCTTTCATTATATGGTAGCTATTGCTGGCGGTGATCAGATCAAATGCGCAGATTACGCCACGTTCGGAACCAAAGCCCTATCTCAAGCAATGATCAATGCGCTAGAAGACCGGAAGGCTTGCCTTTTGGCACATCATGGACAAATTACTTTTGGCCCTTCACTGCACAAGGCGTTTGGGCTTGCCGGTGAAGTGGAAGCCTTGGCTGATCAGTATTTATCTGCGCTGGTTCTGGGAGAACCTGCACCTCTTTCTCCAACTGAGATGAAAGAGATTTTGAGAAAATTTAAAAGCTACGGCAAACAGCTGGATGCATTGGATGGAAACGACGCGGGTGCTTTTGAAATGCCCCAGCGACGTGACTAATCCAGAAAAGAACAAAGAATACAGAGGCGAATGCCTTTTATGATTGTAATGGGGGAATGACTGGAACATGCGAATTGGACTTGACTGGGGTGGTACTAAAATTGAAGCGCTGGCACTTTCTAACGAAGGTGAAGAACTGTTTCGCAAACGTGTTCCAACTCCCAAGAACGATTATCAGGGTTGCGTAGAAGCTGTTATCGGACTGGTTGCTGCAACGGAGGCAGCCACTGGCGAAGTCGGCACAGTGGGCATTGGCATTCCGGGCTCTATCTCACCAAGCACAGGGCTGGTTAAGAACGCAAACTCCACTTGGATGAACGGCAAACCTCTCGATAAAGATCTTACAGATGCACTTGGCCGTGAAGTGCGCATTCAAAACGATGCCAATTGCATGGCGGTTTCTGAAGCCATTGATGGAGCGGGTGCAGGATGCGGAGTTGTTCACGGCATCATCATTGGCACTGGCTGTGGCTCAGGCATTGCGATTAATGGACGCCCCCATAAAGGCGCTAACGGCATTGGCGGCGAATGGGGCAACGTTACTGTGCCTTGGATGCAGGAAGGCGAGTTCCCAGGTCCGCTCAATTGGACCGGACACCACGGCACGATTGACCTTTTGTGCTCTGGCACAGGTTTCCAGTGGGATTATGAGAATGCTACTGGAAAACCGCTGAAGGGCAGCGAGATCATTGAGTTGATGCGCTCTGGCGACGAAGCTGCCATGGGCACCTATCAGCGTTATGTAAGCCGCTTGGGCCGCGCCTTGGCGATGGCAGCCAACATTTTAGATCCGGACTGTTTTGTACTCGCTGGTGGCATGTCTAACGTGGAAGAGATTTACAAGGATCTTCCTGCTGCGATGCGTCCTTACATTTTCTCTGATGGTTATGATTTTGATATCCGCAAGGCCAAACACGGCGACAGCTCTGGTGTGCGCGGAGCGGCATGGCTGTGGGGTAAAGGCGAAACAACGCTGCGGCATGTCAACGAAAGCTCGTAAACGTACTTTTCCTTATGGATTTCTCTTTCTATAGTCAGAACTCACGATTCCGATTTCCTGAAAGAAATTTCCATGACAATGACAAGCCAAGAAGTCCTTGCAAAGCTGGTTAGCTTTGACACGGTCAGCGCAAAAACTAATCTCCCCCTGATCAAGTGGATCGAAGAGTATCTTAATGATCTGGGGGTCTCCTCTTCCATACTGCCAGACGAAACGGGGGAGAAGGCGAGCCTGTTTGCGACGATCGGCGGAGACGGGACCGATGGTTACATTCTTTCAGGTCACACAGATGTGGTGCCGGTTGAAGGACAAGACTGGAGCAGTAACCCGTTCTCCCTTCGCGAAGAAGACGGTCTGCTATACGGTCGCGGTTCCTGTGACATGAAAGGCTTCGTGGCGTGCTCTCTTGCCAAAGTTCCAGAGATGCTGAAGGCGCCCCTGAACAAGCCGTTTCACCTGATGTTCTCCTATGACGAAGAAACAGGCTGTACCGGCGTTCAGCCTGTACTTTACAAGCTTGCTGGCGAAGGCTTTCAGGCGGAAGCATGTTTCGTTGGTGAGCCGACTGAAATGCAGGTTGTGGTGGCCCATAAGTCCAAAGCCTCCTACCGCGCTGTGTTTACCGGCCTTTCCTGCCACTCCTCCCTTGCACCACAGGGCGTAAACGCCGTGCATTATGGCGCTCGTCTTGTTGCAAAACTTGAAGAGATGGCACGGGAACTGGCAGCGGGCCCCAGCGATGATCTGTTTGATTTGCCATATTCCACGGCTCACACAGGTGTCATGAGGGGCGGCACTGCACTCAACATTGTACCTGAACACTGCGAAGTCATATTTGAGTTCCGCGTGCTGCCAACTGAAAGCCTCCAAGCTTGCATGGACGAGATCAGGCGTTATGCCACGGAGGAGCTTCTTCCTGAAATGCGCAAAGTTTCTGAAAAGGCAGATATCGAGCTCATTCCTTACTCTGAGATCCCAGGACTGGATACGGAAGTGGAAGCGGATGTGACTGTTCTGGCAAAGAAACTGGCTGGTCGCAACGACCACGCAAAAGTTGCTTATGGCACGGAAGCTGGCCTGATCCAGACCATTTTGAAAGTCCCAACCGTGGTGTGTGGCCCAGGCAGCATCGAGCAAGCTCATAAACCGGACGAGTACATCAAGCAGTCCGAACTCGACAAGTGTGATGGCTTCCTAGACCGCCTTATCCAGCACGCGTGTGCTTAAGAAAAGCCTTTAGTTCAGATCATCGAAAGCCCGTTTCTGACGGGCTTTTTTATTGCTTTCGAATATGTTTCAAAATGCTTTATCTCTTCTGCCAAAACAAGTCTCAACAAAATGGTAACGCTTTTCTGAAAATTATTAGGTAATTATCTCATTATTTGATCAGGGAGCACTTCGCGGCATGTCCAGCAAAGATAACGCCAGCGTAAAATCCAGCAAGAAGAGTTCCTTCGTGAAAAAATTTTGGTTCCGTTTTGTAAGAGATGGTGAGTGGTTTACATGGGATCGAATCAGATTCACTAGCGCTTTTACTGCATTCATGCTCTTGATCGTATTTGTCTACTTGTTTGTATTACCTAATCCATTCACGTCACCCAATGGTACATTCCTAATGGATTACCTGAGCTTTTGGCTCGCTGGACGCCAAGCCCTTACCGGAACTCCTGAGGTTGTCTACCACCTTGATAGTTTTTCAGAACTCCAATTTCAAACTTCCGCATCAGATACAGTTTTTGCCTTTTTCTATCCTCCCACTTTCCAACTTCTCCAAATTCCATACGCATTTTTCTCTGCAAAGATTGCTCACATCACATTCGTTGCTACAACATCTATCTTCCTATGGTACGTTCTTCGGGTAATCTTAAGAAACGGGTTATGGGCAGCCTGTCTCGTTGTGATACCTGCGTGTCTAAACAACGCCTTACATGGACAAAATGCAGCTTTAACAGCGGCACTTTACGCCTTATTTCTCGTAAGCATTGAACGGAAGAAGCCTGTTCTTGCAGGAATCGCTCTAGGTATCCTGACGATAAAACCTCAACTCGGCTTGCTCGCGCCCATTGCTCTCATTGCTAGCTATAATTGGCGCTGTTTCGCAAGCGCGTCTATAACAAGCATTTTTCTAGCTGGCGCAAGTCTTCTTGTACTTGGCAGCGAAGTATGGATTAGTTTTGTTGGTCAAGTTCCCATTGCATCTAACGTAATGCAGAACGGTTTTGTAGATTGGGAAAAAATGATTTCCCTCTATTCCAGCCTTCGTCAGTTCGGTATCAATCACACTTATTCTTCGACACTGCAAGCCTGCCTTGGATTGGTTTGCCTTGTTTGTGTTGTCTCTGCCTGGCGCTACACAAAAGACATGACTATTAGAGCTCCTATTTTGATTGCAGGAACGCTGCTAACCACGCCGTTTGCTTTGTCATACGATTTAACTCTTCTAATTGTACCGTGTGCATTCCTCATCAGAAATGGATTAGAGCACGGTTTCCTTCCTTATGAAAAATTTATGTTGGCTGCATTTATTGTTCTTTCAAGTTCAACCTCTTCTATTGCGATACAGCTGGGGATCCCACTAGCCCCACTTCTACCCTTTATTGTTTTAGTTTTAGGAATGCAGAGGTATTTTTATTACCCAGATTTCTCAACTCAGATGAAAGCTACCAACACAGTTATACCGTAGAGCATTCCTAGACCGCCTGATCCAGCACGCGTGTGCTTAAGTTGATGATGGGGAGCTCTTCACGATGGGTTGAAGGGCTCTTCTTTTCATTGCTGGGTGCAATTTTGTTTCAGGAGTTGCACCTATGAGCTCCTTAGGTTATGAAAATCGCATGATGACTATGCAAGCACAAAACATGCTGTGGTGGTGGCGCCGGTGACGGTGGCTGAACACGCATGTCTTGTTGACCTGTAATTTCCAAGCCGCCGCATTTTCTGCAGGCGGCTTTGTTGTATCTACCGCCTCGCAAACATCGGAAACAGGTGTGCACGACCCGGAGGATTGACCATGCCGATTACGGCAGAACGGACTTATAAGAGCAAAGGCGGCGTTATCATCCGCCGTAAAAGCCGAAATGCTGATTATGCCGCTGGTACAAGCGAATGGATGGACAGGCTGGACCGTCAACGCGGTGCTGTGCTTTCCTCTTCCTACGAATATCCGGGCCGCTACACGCGCTGGGATATGGCACTGGCCAACCCACCGCTGCTGATTGAATCCAACGATCGCAAGATTACCATTCAGGCGCTGAACGAGCGCGGGCGCGTGCTGATGCCTGCCGTTCATGGCGCATTGGATGGTCACGAGGATATCGCAGATTTCAATGCAGATGAGTACCGCATTGATCTGACTATCAAGACGCCGGACAGAGCCTTTTCAGAGGAAGAGCGTTCCCGCCAGCCTTCAACCTTCTCCGTGGTGCGTACACTTGTTGATCTGTTTTCCTGTGACGACGATCAGCTCGGGTTGTATGGTGCATTCGGATATGATTTGACGTTCCAGTTTGAGCCGATTAATCAGAAACTGCAGCGTCCTGACGACCAGCGGGACATGGTGTTGTTTCTGCCCGATGAAATCCTGATTGTTGACCACTATGGCCGTAAAGCCCATGTGCTGGAATACGATTTTGAGTTCAATGCCAAAACGACAGACGGTCTGCCGCATGATGGTGAAGAAACACCCTACAAAGCAGCGACTGAAACTCCAGCACGGGGTGACCATGAACCGGGTGAGTACGCTGATCTGGTGCGCTCTGCAGTCGATTATTTCAAGCGCGGTGATCTGTTTGAGACCGTTCCGGGACAAGTGTTCTATGAGCCTTGCAAAAACCCACCATCCGCTGTTTCTCGCCGTTTGCAGCAGATCAACCCTTCGCCTTATTCCTTTTTCATCAACCTAGGCAACGCCGAATATCTTGTTGGTGCCTCTCCTGAGATGTATGTGCGGGTGACTGGTGGTCGCCGTGTGGAGACATGCCCGATTTCCGGCACGATCCGCCGCGGCAAGAACGCGATTGAAGATGAAGCCCAAATCCGCAAACTGCTGAACTCCGCCAAAGACGAAGCAGAACTAACCATGTGTTCTGATGTGGACCGGAATGATAAGAGCCGCATCTGTGTTCCAGAGTCTGTCCGTGTGATTGGTCGTCGTCAGATCGAGATGTATTCTCGTCTGATTCATACCGTGGATCACATCGAAGGCACTCTGCTTGATGGCAAGGATGCGCTGGATGCGTTCCTTTCTCATACATGGGCTGTAACTGTTACTGGTGCGCCGAAGCGTTGGGCTATGCAGTTTATCGAGGACCACGAAAGGAGTTCTCGTGCGTGGTATGGCGGTGCTATCGGTGCTGTGCTGTTTAATGGCGATATGAACACAGGTCTGACCCTGCGCACGGTTCGCATCAAGGATGGTGTAGCTCAGATCCGTGCAGGTGCCACGCTGCTTTATGACAGCATCCCAGAGGATGAAGAAGCTGAGACTGAGCTGAAAGCATCTGCGATGATTGCTGCGGTTCGCGAAGCTGGACTTGCGCTTACTTCTGAAGAGGAAGTAGTTAAGGCTAAACCGGGCAAAGGCAAGAAGATTCTGCTCGTCGACCACGAAGACAGTTTCGTGCACACACTGGCAAATTACTTCCGTCAGACAGGCGCTGAGGTTGTGACTTACCGTAGTCCAGTGCTGGATGATGTCTTTGATCAGGTTCGTCCGGATCTGGTCGTGTTGTCTCCTGGCCCAGGCTCTCCAAAGGACTTTGATTGCCGGGCTACCATCAAACGGGCCTGTGCACGCAAGCTGCCAATTTTTGGTGTTTGTCTTGGTCTGCAGGCGCTGACCGAAGCGTTTGGCGGTGAACTTGACCAGCTTGATGTGCCTGTGCATGGCAAGCCATCTCTTGTTTCCTTCAGTCACAGTTCCAAGCTGTTTGATGGGCTGAGTTCACCTGTCAGTGTTGGCCGTTATCACTCCTTGTTTGCTAAACGGGATGTGTTGCCAGATTGCTTTGAGGTAACCTCAGAGACCAAAGACGGTGTGATCATGGCAATTGAACACAAGAATGAGCCTATTGGCGCTGTTCAGTTCCATCCAGAGTCCATCATGTCCCTAGATCAAGACGGTGGTCACAAGATTATTGAAAATGTGATGACTAAACTTCTTGCCGGTGGCTAGATCGACTCTCTGACCAAATTGAATTCATCAATTGGACTAAATTAAAGGCCGGGATTGAGCGATCACTTCCGGCCTTTCTCCTAGAATTTTGTATAGATGGTTTATCTGCACGAAACCTAGAAGCATCTTTGGTCGCATTGTTGTGGAATTGCAGCATATAAATGCGCTGGATAGTGAAAACGAACCTATTCAGATTGAGAATATTGCAAGTCTCATGTGCGCCGGGTTGCGTTATATGACTAATCTATGCACGATTGAAGTGATTGGCGCAGTCATTTTCCATAGGGATCTATAGACTGCAAAAGATTTTTACTGCGTATCCTACCGGAAAACAGTTGCCACTTTTCGGGAATACGCTTTGATTGACGAGAGTTTGCTCTCAAGGTTCACTTAAGAGGATAAAGATGAAGGTACGCGGTATTTTAAGCGGCGTTTTGATGGGCGCAGCGGTTCTAACAGGAACGTTTGCGACTACGGCAACTGCAGCAGAGAAGATCACTGTCGGCGCCTTGCGCTTCACTTCTCATGCGGCGAATTTTGTTGCGTTTGAAAAGGGTTATTTCAACGAAGCTGGTCTGGAAGTTGAGTTCAAGTTCTTTCAAGCTGCACAACCAATGGCGCTTGCTATCGCCTCCGGCGATGTGGACTTCGGCCTTACCGCGATTTCCGGTGGCTTGATCAGTCTTGCAGATAAGGGCGCTGTGAAAGTGATTGGTGGCGCGCTACAGGAAGAAGCTGGCATTGACGGCCAGATGATCCTTGCCTCTAAAGCTGCATTTGATGCAGGCCTGAAAACTCCGGCTGATCTGAAAGGCAAGAGCTTTGGTGTGACGACAGCAGGCTCGTCTTTCCATTACATGGCACATAAGATTGCAGATAAAGAAGGTTTTGAGCGCAAGGACATCAAGATCCGTCCGCTCCAAAAAGTAGGCGCTGTGATTGGTGCGCTGAAGAGTGGTCAGATTGATGCGTGGTCTATTGTTCCCCACATCGCAAAAGGCCTTGCCAAGTCCCCACAAGTGGAAATG
This sequence comes from Pseudovibrio sp. W74, assembly GCF_001623085.1. NCBI lineage: Bacteria > Pseudomonadati > Pseudomonadota > Alphaproteobacteria > Hyphomicrobiales > Stappiaceae > Pseudovibrio > Pseudovibrio sp. W74. The sequence continues at coordinate 115,187 of NZ_LMCJ01000046.1, read as the reverse complement.
ATCGGCAAAGTCTCTGACTATGTACCGAATTATCAGGTGACCACTGTCTTTACCTCCGCGAAGAACATTAATAGTAATCCTGAGCTGGTAAAGACCTTCCTTGGTGCCTACTCTAAAGGCGCAGCTGATTTTAACGCGGCTCTGGTGGACAAATCCGCAGGAGATGCGGCAGCTGAAGACATGGTGAAGCTCATTCATAAGTACGTCTATGCTGATCGTCCATATGAGAAAGCTGCCCCATCCATTCGCAATGGAGCGATGCGTCTTAACGAAGGTGCTGCGCTTAACATGGCAAGTGTGGAAGATCAGCTCAACTGGTTCAAAAGCGAAAAGCTGGTGCCAGCAGGTGTAACACTCGACAAGTTGGTTGATGTGAAGTTCGTCGAAACCTTCTAATCCAACTCACGCATTGCCCGCTGCGGGTGGGCAATGCCTTTTCTCATAATCCGGTTGGATTACATGCAAATTTCCATTGAAAATCTCTCGCATGCCTACGGCTCTGTCGAGGTTCTGAATGATATCAATCTGACCTTTGAGCTCGGCGAGATTGCCGTGATCATCGGTCCGTCCGGTTGCGGAAAATCTACGCTGCTGCGTCTGATGGGCGGACTTGAAGAGCCGAGCAAGGGCGCCGCTTATATCGCAGGTCAGGCGCCAGAAGGGTCTCTCAATCCCCTCACCTACATCTTTCAGGATTTTGCGTTGCTGCCATGGCGCTCTGTGGCCGGGAATATCTCTTTGGTGCTTGAAGACCACAAGCTTTCCAAACAGCAGAGCAAGGCGATCATTGATGATGTGCTTGCACGCACCAACCTCTCAGAGTTTCATGATGCACTTCCACGCCAGTTATCCGGTGGGATGAAGCAGCGTGTGGCAATTGCGCGAGCGTTGGCTGTGCGTCCAGCCTTTCTGCTCATGGATGAGCCTCTGTCAGCTTTAGACAGCCAGACACGAGAACTTCTGATGGATGATCTGGTGGCTCTTTGGGCCCGTGAGGCATTCTCTGCTTGCTATGTGACGCATAATCTTGCTGAAGCTGTTCGCCTTGGCCACAAGGTCATTGTGTTGTCTCGCCGCCCGGGCAAGGTTCGCGATGTTGTTGAGATCTCGATCCCTCTTGAAGAGCGCCGGGAGCGTGCTGTGGAGCTTGAGGAGGTGCAGCAGCAGTTATGGCATATGATGCGCGAAGAAGCTCTTGCTGCAGATAGGGAGCTTGCCGATGTCTGATCAGATAAACCGCAAGAAAGTTCCGTTTCGTGGAGGCGGGTTCAAGCCACGTCCGATCCGTTTTGTTGCTCCATTTGTATTTTTGGCACTGGTGTTGTTCTGGGAGTTTGGCTCCCGCACAGGCATCATCAGCAATCTGGTTTTGCCAGCGCCGTCGGAAGCGTTTCAAGCCTTCTTAGATCTCTATAATTCGGGTCTTTTCTGGAAACACGTGAGCACAAGTCTTTACCGGCTTGTCTTTGGCTGGAGCATTGGAACAGCACTCGGCATTTTGGTGGGATTGCTGATTGGGCTGTTCTCATTGGCGCGATCCAGCCTATTGCCGCTTACCTCAGCGTTTTTCCCAATCCCGAAGATTGCCTTGCTGCCACTCTTCATCATCTGGTTCGGCATCGGGGAAGGTTCCAAAGTTGCGACAATCCTGTTTGGTACGTTTTTTCCTACAGTCATCGCCACTTATGGCGGCGTTGATAATGTGGAGCGTGGGTTGATCCGCATGGGACAGTCGTTCGGTATGAGCTGGCTTTCCATTGTGCGGAAGATCATTTTGCCAGGTGCTCTACCAGCGATCCTTTCTGGTGCACGGATCTCTGCTAGCATAGCAATTATTCTGCTGGTCGCCGCAGAGATGATTGGCGCAGAATATGGCATCGGCGCTTATGTGTTGATGGCAGGTTCCTTGTTCGCAACAGATCAGCTGATCGTCGGCGTTGCGATGCTTTCCATTTTGGGGCTGTGCGTCAGTTGGTTGATCGGGAAGGCGGAAAAGGCCCTACTGAACTGGCGGGGGTAATAGACAGGCTTCGCTGGAGAATAAAACAGCGAAGCTTTGCTTTCTAAGCAGAACTGGAGTTACACGCGTTTTTGAAATTCACTTCAAACACGCTGACCCAGCCATTGTTATAGCTTTCGCGCATTGTGGAGCCAATTTCGCCAAGCTTTTCCCAATCATGATGGCTTAAAACCACTCTGGTGCCTTCACCGTCCTTCTCAAACGTCACATCCACACAAGTTGCCATGCTCTCCGGGTTATTAATGTGCCAGAGAAACGAGAGGGCTTTTGAGGGCTGATAGATTTTGAGCGTTCCCCAGTCATGCCGCGTGCCATCCTTTGCGACTTCATATAGCTTGCCGCCTTCCTGCCGCTCACAAAAGACCTCAGGTAGTTCGCTGCCATTCATTGCTGTTACAGAATGGGTTTGAATTGGCCACCATTTACTGAAATCCCCTGTAAAAACCTCGAAGGCTCTTTCCGGACTACAGTCCACCCTAATCGTTTTCACCACTGGTGTGATCATGCCCCATCTCCTGTTGTTCGGTGACTTCAGTTGCAAAAGCGTTCAGGGCGTCCTCCCAGAACTGATCAAGGTAGTCACGCAAAGGTGAGATGCCCTCACGCCTTACTGCGTAGAATCTCGACGTTCCGCGTTGATCGGCCTCCACTAGCCCAGCCCGTTCCAGCACTTTCAGATGCTGAGAGACAGCTGGCCGAGTGACGCCTTTTGCCTGTGAGAGTGCTTTGACATTCTTAGGACCTGCCCGAAGATCTTCAAATATCTTGCGACGAGTATCATCTGCCAGCGCATGAAGGATATCTTGGTAAGTCATAACTTACGGTAAGCTTTGACTAACGCAAAGTCAATTGATTAATATGTTTGATTGCATTAACAAATTCTATTGAGAGATCAGGTTGAAACTCTCCACGCTAATACTTCACAAAATTGTATCAAGAACTGAAAGCCGCTCCCATTGAATGCAGAAATTCGGTACTTAAATGTTATTGGTGCTGTGGGAGGTCCGAGGCCTTTTGAGCGATGCGCAGTACTGGATAAGAAGAGGATTACTCATGGTTTTACGCATTAACGATACTATCCCTAACCTTTCCGTAGAAACTGATCAGGGCGAAATCACCCTGCATGATTGGATTGGCGGTAGCTGGGCAATTATCTTCTCGCATCCGAAAGACTTTACTCCGGTTTGCACTACCGAATTTGGAGCTGTGGCAAAGCTCAGTGAAGAATGGGCAAAGCGTAACACCAAAGTCCTAGGCGTTTCAGTTGATGGTGTAGAAGACCACAAGAAGTGGAAGGTCGACATTGAATCTGTTGGCGGTGCAAAGCCAGATTTTGCGATTGTAGCCGATGCTGGTCTTGAAATGGCCAAAGCCTTCGACATGCTGCCTGCTGAATATGTGCTTCCTGATGGCCGCACACCTGCAGACTCTGCCACTGTGCGCTCAGTCTTCATCATCGGGCCGGACAAGCAAGTGAAGCTGATGATGACTTATCCAATGACCGTTGGACGAAATTTCGCAGAAATCCTGCGTGCGCTAGACGGGCTTCAGATGTCTGCCAAGGGCGTTGCAACGCCTGCGGACTGGACTGTTGGTCAGGATGTAATCGTGCCCCCAGCTGTCAGTACCGAAGACGCAGAAGTCAAATTTGGCTCTGTGAAAACAGTCCTGCCCTATCTGCGATATGTGAGCGCGCCGAGCTAACCACTCAGAACGCGCTCCTGCAATAGAAAGCCCCGCAGAGATGATCTCTACGGGGCTTTTGAATGTCTTATTGAACCTGAGGCTTAGTCAACTTTACGAACTGCGCCTTTGGATGCGCTGGTGGTCATGGCAGCATAGGCTTTCAGTGCGGTGGTCACCTTGCGCTTACGCGTCTCAACAGGTTTCCATGCAGCATTCCCTTTTGCTTCCATCGCAGCGCGGCGGGAGGCAAGCTCTTCATCAGAAACACGCATCTCGATTTTACGGTTTGGAATGTCGATATCAATCACATCGCCTTCTTCCAACAGGCCGATATTGCCACCTTCAGCTGCTTCCGGGGAGACATGGCCAATGGACAAACCGGAAGACCCACCAGAGAAGCGGCCATCTGTGATGAGTGCGCAGGCTTTGCCGAGACCTTTGGACTTGAGGTAGCTGGTTGGATACAGCATTTCCTGCATGCCCGGACCGCCACGAGGGCCTTCGTAACGGATAAGAACGATGTCGCCCTCTTTCACCTTCCCAGTCAGGATCGCACTAACGGCTGTGTCCTGAGATTCAAAGATGCGTGCAGGGCCAGAGAATGTGAGAATGCTCTCATCTACACCAGCTGTCTTAACGATACAGCCGTCTTCTGCCAGATTGCCGTAGAGAACTGCCAGTCCGCCATCCTGTGAGAAGGCATGTTCTTTGGAGCGGATAACGCCGTTTTCACGATCCTCATCAACACCTTCGGCATAGCGGGAGCTCTGAGAGAAGGCGACCTGTGTCGGCACACCACCAGGAGCGGCTGAGAAGAACTCGCGCACGCTTGTGCTGTCTGTGCGTTTGATGTCCCAGCGCTCAAGAGCGTCGGCTAAGTCTTTGGCATGGACTGATTTTACTGAGGTATCGATGAGGCCTGCACGGTCCAGCTCACCCAGAATACCGAGGATACCACCTGCGCGGTGAATGTCTTCCATGTGGACGTTGGCGATCGATGGAGCCACCTTACACAGCACTGGTACGATGCGAGACAGGCGGTCAATGTCTTCCATGGTGAAGTCCACTTCACCTTCCTGCGCTGCGGCCAGCAAATGCAGAACGGTGTTGGTGGAACCGCCCATCGCGATATCCATAATCATTGCATTTTCAAAAGCTTTGAAGTTTGCAATGTTACGCGGCAGTGCGCGCTCATCTTCCTGTTCGTAATAGCGTTTTGCCAAATCTACGATCAGGTGACCAGCTTCGATGAACAGGCGTTTACGGTCTGAATGCGTTGCCAGAGTTGAGCCATTGCCCGGAAGGGACAGACCCAGGGCTTCTGTCAGACAGTTCATGGAGTTTGCGGTGAACATGCCAGAACAGGAGCCACACGTCGGGCATGCGCTGCGCTCGATGCTTTCAACGTCGCTGTCAGAAACGTTGTCATCAGCTGCGGCGATCATTGCGTCGACAAGGTCAACTTTGCGTTTTTCACCGTTTGCGAGCGTTACTTTGCCAGCTTCCATCGGTCCACCGGACACAAACACGGTTGGAATGTTCAGGCGCAAAGACGCCATCAGCATGCCTGGAGTGATCTTATCACAGTTGGAAATACAGACCATGGCATCTGCGCAGTGGGCGTTGACCATGTACTCCACGGAGTCGGCGATCAACTCACGAGAGGGCAAGGAGTAGAGCATGCCGTCGTGACCCATTGCGATGCCGTCATCAACTGCGATGGTGTTGAACTCTTTTGCGATGCCACCGGCCTGCTCAATTTCGCGAGCGACGAGCTGGCCGAGGTCTTTCAAATGCACGTGGCCTGGCACGAACTGCGTGAAGGAGTTGACGACAGCAATAATTGGCTTGCCGAAGTCATTTTCTTTAACACCGGTTGCCCGCCACAGGCCTCTGGCGCCTGCCATGTTGCGGCCGTGTGTGGAAGTGCGCGAACGATAGTTTGGCATCGAAAACCCCAATCTGGCGAATATGTTATTTACGCGTTGCGGTATAGTTAGTTTTATCGGACTAATTTGGCAACTTTTCTTCAGCTTACACCACTAATGAGAAAAAGAGTACCCGCGGGTACGCCTCTCCCCTTCTGATCGCTTGAGCATTTCTCGGGTGTCGTCTGCTCGTGCCTCAAGTCTTGCAGCTTTTAGAAGCGGTTAAAGGCAAAACTGGAGAGATCGTGGCCAGCTGGTTTCCCAGTGAGCACATCTGCCATAACACGTCCAATAGATGGGCCTATTCCAAACCCATGGCCTGAGAAACCCGTCACGATATGCAGGTTATCCAGATTTGGAGCTCTATCGATCACCGGCAAAAAGTCTGGCATGGCATCAATGAGGCCGCCCCAGGCGGATTGCAGTTTTGTTCCTTTGAGCTGCGGAAAACGATCAGCGAGTGCTTGTGTTAGAGCACCCAGCTCATTCTGATCAGGTTTGGAGTTGAGGACGCGCATTGCTTCAAACGGTGTTATGTCCGCTCCGGTCCAACGTCTTTTTTGCATCCAGTGATCAGGGTAGTTTTTTGGAGACCATGGTTTGATGCTGGAACCCTTGAGGTTTTCGGCCATGTTGGGCAGCCATTCTTTCAGGAACCGAAATGAATCCAGACCGATATGATGGGTCTGGTTGTTCTTCAGTGCCAACGTGTAGCCACCATCCTGACGGCGGCGCATAGCAAAGGTGTTGTCTGAGGCATTTGCCGGGAAGACATCCGGTACGGCTTGCGTTGCTGCAACGGTCAACTCTACAGAAAGTTGAGGCAGTTTAATGCCTGCATTGGCGGCGAACAGAGAAGACCATGCCCCACCTGCCAGCATTACCTGTCCTGCTTTGATCTCGCCTTGCTCTGTGACAACGCCCATAACCTCGCCACCGGACTTTACCAATGTACGAACAGCGTTGTTTTCGCAAATGACAGCTCCAAGTCGCTCTGCAGCTTTTGCGATGCCGAGCGTCGCCTGCCCGGGTTCAGCACGACCATCACTGGCAGTATGCATTCCGCCGATCCAGCGGCCTTCTTTACCTTTGATATCTTCATGAACCTGCGCTCTTGAGATCATGCAGGTATCAAGATCATATTTCCGGCCAAGCTCGACGAACTTCTCAAAATTTTCCAAGTCCTCATGCTTTTCAGCAAGGTAGTAGACGCCGCTCGCGCTGTAGCCGAGGTCTTCCCCTGTCTCTTCGCTGAGCTCCTCCCACAAACGACGAGCTTCGATAGAGAGCGGGATTTCCGGCTCATCACGTCCTTGCTGGCGAATCCAACCCCAATTGCGACTGGACTGCTCTCCTGCAACTCTCCCCTTTTCGCAAAGAGTGACGCTTACGCCCTTCTTGGCGAGGTAATAGGCGGTACACACACCAATGATGCCCCCGCCGATTATGAGCACATCTGTTTCCTGCGGCTGTTCTCCATGGAACTGCTGCGGTGTATTTTCTGAATAAATCACGTCACTTACTCAAGGAGGTTAGATAAAGGGTCCGAGCTTGATTTTGGAGCCATCGGAAAAACGCGAATAACGGAAGCGCGTCAGGTCGTAGCCTGCTGGTTTGTCCATGAGCAAATCTGCCATGACGCGCCCTGCTGCAGGACCAATGCCAAACCCGTGCCCAGAAAAACCCGTTGCGATAAACACGCCCTTTTGCGTTGGGACTTCATCCATGATCGGGACAAAGTCCGGCATTGCATCAATCATTCCAGCCCAACTTTCTTCCATTTGCAGCCCTTGGAGCTGAGGGAAGCGGTCAACCAGACGATCCTGAATGCGTTTGAGGGCTTTCGGGCTCGGATCAGGGTTTAGCACACGACATGTTTCAAACGGTGTGACTTCATCTCCAGACCAATGCCGCTTATGCGCCCATGAATCTGGATAGTTCTTTGGTGGGTTCATGCCAAAGGAAATGCCTTTGAAGGACGCTTTCACAGCAGGAAGCCACTTGAAGAGGTGACGAAACGAGTCCTTACCGATGTAGTGATCATGAATATCACTGACCGCAAGCGTGTAGCCACCATCTACTCTTTTGCGGAACGCGAATGTGCCGTCTGCAGCGTTGCCGTTGAAAAGATCAGGCACAGCCTTGGTTGCAGCCACAGTTGCCCGCACACATAACTGAGGCATGGACACGCCGAGGTTTTGTGCAAAGAGTGAGGACCATGCACCAGCAGCGATCAGGACACGGTTTGCTTTGATCGTCCCCTTTTCGGTCACAGCACCTGTGAGTTTACCACCTTCAATCTCGAGCGTACGCACTGCACAGTCTTCAACGATTACAGCGCCGTTACGTTCCGCTGCCCTGCCAATCGCGGGCACAGCTATCCATGGCTCAGCACGGCCATCACTTGGTGTGACCATTCCGCCAACCCATTTACCGTCACGTCCCGGAATTTTGGCGTAGACCTCGTCTTTGCTGAGGAGCTTGGTATCGAGTTGATGCTGTTTGGCAAGTTCAAGAAAGTCCTCATAGTTTTTGAGGTCCTCTTGTTTTTCTGCCAGATAATAAACGCCCTCCTGGCGAAACCCGAGATCCTCTCCGGTTTCTTTCATCAGCTGTTGCCAGAGCCGGCTGCTTTCCATGGATATAGGGAGTTCTGCGGCATCCCTGCCTTGCTGGCGGACCCAGCCCCAGTTGCGGCTCGACTGTTCTCCGGCAACGCGACCCTTTTCGCAGAGTGTCACGTTCACACCCTTTTGCGCCAGCCAGTAGGCTGTGCAGGTGCCAATCACGCCACCGCCAATAATCAGAACATCAGTCTGTTCTGGAAGGTCGCCGAAGAACTGTTGGGGAGTGGAGCTGGTATAGGTCGCCATGAAGGCCTCTAGGAATCGGATCTATAAATTACAATCCGATGAACTTAGCAGGACTAAGATACCACTGCACGAGGGGGTGCCTAAGCACTTAGTCGACCTTTGGATTAGACCATATTGGTAGGTCTGGTTGTTTCGCAACCAGAAGCTGGCCTGAGAACTCAACGCTCTCAGACCAGAGAATTGCTTAGCGCGGTGCCATGCGGATTGCGCCATCCAGGCGGATGGTTTCACCGTTCAGCATTGGGTTGGTGCAGATTGCTTCCACCAGCTGAGCGTATTCGTCGCCGCGGCCCAAACGGGACGGGAACGGCACCTGCTGACCGAGTGAGTCCTGCACTTCCTGAGAGAGGCCACGAAGCATTGGAGTTTCGAAGATACCCGGTGCAACAGTCATCACGCGGATGCCGGACTTGGACAGGTCTCGTGCAACAGGCAATGTCAGAGCGGCAATGCCACCTTTAGATGCTGCATAAGCTGCCTGGCCGATTTGACCGTCAAATGCAGCCACAGATGCAGTGGAGATGATCACGCCGCGCTCGCCATCTTCTGTCAGTGGCTCAAGATTTGCCATGCGTGTTCCAGCAAACGACGTACAGCGGAATGTGCCGACAAGGTTTACGTTGATCACCGTCTGGAACATATCCATTGGGTGCGGCTCACCACGAGAGGTGGTTTTTGCAACAGGCGCGATACCTGCACAGTTGACGAGAATACGTGTTGGGCCGTGCGCTGCTTCAGCTGCATCCAGACCTGCTTTCACGCTGTCATCGCTGGTGACGTCAACTTTTACGAACTGACCACCAATCTCTTGTGCCAGTGCTTTACCAGCTTCTTCATTCACGTCGAAAAGAGTTACTTTAACGCCATGGCCAGCCAATTTCCGTGCGGTTGCCGCGCCAAGACCTGATGAGCCGCCGGTTACAACGGCTGCAATTTCTTTATTAAGTTGCATGGAATCCCATCCCGATTCATTTTGTTTGCCCCGCTGTCTTTCAAAGCTCCCGCCAAAATTCTTTGAAAGCAGCAAAATGCTGGATTGCGGGTCGGCATGAGAAAATCATTCTCACGCCAAAGCCACAAGGTCTACTTTTCCATTGATTCCCGCAACACACTCGGACTTTAAATCTATCATGTTTCCCTTATACCCTTGTCGTAGAGCCATGGAATAACTTGCACCATCTGTCAGGAACCGCGTGCCCTGGACCTTGTTGGCGGCTTCCAGCTTTGCAGCGCGGTTGACAGCATCACCGATCACGGTGAACTCCAACCGGTCCCGCACACCAACAACTCCGACGCTGACCGGACCTGCTGCGACCCCTACACCAACTTCAAATTTCATGGGCCAGCCTGCAGCTTCCAGATCGGCGCACTCTTCCTCCAGAATGTGTGTCAGTTCGACACCTGCTCGCAACGCATCAGCTGCATACGTTTCGCTGTCTGATACAGCGCCGAAGGTTGCAAGGATTCCATCACCAAGGAACTTATCAATTTTGCCCCCCTCTCCCAAAATCACCTTTGCAGCTTTCTTTTGGTAGAGGCTCAAAACACGCATGGTGGTTTCTGGCGGCAGTTTGGCGGCAGTTTTTGTAAAGGACCGGATGTCTACAAGAAGGATGGCAACATCCCGGATTTCACCGGTTCCAGCCATGAGCCTGCTTTCAGATTCCACAATGGAATTTGCAACTTCTGGCGTGAAAAAGCGGCTCAAGTCTTTTACTGCATTCTTCTGGCGAATGGCTGAGAAGAAGGTGCGGCGGGCTCTGAAGATAGAAAGGGCAAGAAGCGCTGTCACTGACAGGATGATTATCAACTTATCCAGCTCTGCCCCGATGAGAACCGCCTCGCCGGTCAGATACTCGATGTAGTTTCGAGTGATGAGTGTTGAGCCACCTTGATAGGTCAGAGCATAGAACACCAACCCTAACCAACCCAGAGCCCCGAAGACGCCAGTGAGGATCACGTATCTTGGATCAAAGCGGAGGGCTCTCAGGGCTATGAACAGGAACAGGTACATCAAGGTCGGGGCCTTGAGGTAAAAAGTGGGATGTTGGGCATACTGGATGTGGAAGGAGAAAATCAATCCGACCAGAAGCGCCACGTCTGCCATGATAGACAGGACCAGATACCAGACCGGCAGGGTGGTTCTGAAAGAGACGTAAATACGAATAAGCGTAAAGACAAGATAACAGGAAAAGGCGATGGGAACGAAGTTGAAGCCCATAGTGCCTTCGGCCCTCGGAGCAAGGGCGTACAGAACAGCAAAAAAGATAATGACGCCAAGCTGGACGATACCGATCAGACGTTCGGAGGCCGCTTCCTGACGCGCTACTTCACTACGCACACGTAAAGGCAAGTCCCCTTCCGGAGCTTTTGGCCCTAAAACACCGCGCTTCAGCTGCTGATAGAAGTTAGGTTCAGCTTTCTTCTGGTAAGAGATGCCATGGAACTTTTCGCTCAAGTCCACATCCGGCTTTTTCTCAGATCCACGTTTTTTTGAAGGATCGGAATTTTCTGGACCACTTCCAACTGCCACACTTGTCTCCCGTCACACCATTCAACAGGTGTTGCTGGTTTGCTCGCAGTTTCATCCGATCTGTTGCGAGCGACGGGTGAATGAACTTAAGGTTTGAAGACCATCCCTTCAGAGGCCACGATTGCTCGTGGATGCATCTGCTGGGCAGCCAAACCTATCTCGTCCAATTCATCATCCGTGCGACGCGGATCGTGATGAAAGATCACGGGCGTTTTCACGTTGGCGCGCTGGCATATTCCGACCACATGCTCCCATGTGGAATGTCCCCAACCCTTATACTTAGGGTATTCGGAACAGGTGTACATCCCATCCTGGATCACAACATCTGCATCACGGATAAACTCTAGGACAGCTGCATCGTGAGATGCGCTCCCCATTTCGTGATCTGTGATGATGCACATGGACTTACCATTGTACTCCATCCGGTAGCCACAGGCACCGCCAGGATGGTTTAGCGCAACGGTTTTGATTATCAGCCCATTGTCTTTCTTCAGGGTGTCCCCTGCCTTGAAACTTTTAAAGGAAACAGCACTTAGCGTGTTCGCTCCTACCGGGAAAATAGGGGGCGACATGATCCGACAGATGATATCCTTCAAATCACACGGGTCATTAAAATGGCCTGCGGTAAGGCGAATACTGAAATTGGGATCGTACGCCGGCTCAAAGAAGGGCAAACCACAGATGTGGTCAAGATGTGTATGCGTGAAGAGAAGATCGATGTCTCGGTGTGGGCCTTTCATCAACTCTTTGCCCAGATTGCGTGCACCAGACCCACAGTCGACCATCAACAGAACGTCCCCCGCCCGAATTTCAAAGCAGGCTGTTTCTCCGCCGTATCTAAGTGTTTCGGGACCAGCAGCAGCTGTTGAACCGCGAACACCCCAAATTTTAAGAGAAAACTCGTTCAAGTAATCTGGCCTTTCAAGTGGACGCAGGGCGTGCCTGCGCAAGTTCTCTGGTCGTTTTTTCCAATCGCAACGCCAATACACGCATAATCTCGAGCGAAACTTTCGGAAACTCCGCGATGAGCTTCAAAAAATCGTCTTTGGATATTGCCAGAATGTGAGTTGTACCCACTGACTGTAAGGTCGCTGTTCTTGGCACATCACACAGGATCGCAATCTCACCAATGATGGCATATTGTCCAACCTTCGCAACCTCATTTTCATCAACAAACACAGCAACTTCACCGGAAAGGACAACAAATGCACTGTCTCCATCATCTCCCTGATGGCACAAATGCTCCCCATCCTGAAACTCCATGCGGTCACTGATGAACGCAAGAAGACGCAGTTTGCTTGGTTCCAATCCCTGAAAGAGAGGGACACGGCTTAAAGCTTGGACTTCTGCATCAATAGTCACATTTCACTCCCAATAACTTGATGAGCATAGCTGAAGTTCTCCCAGCAAACTGTGTTCCAGCTCACATCATCTCGCCTTTGTTTCACCATAGTTCCCAAGACTATCTTTCGATAACCCTCCCATTTTCTAGGTGAAGCGTCGTAGAAAACTCCTCAGCAACACTTTCATTACTTACTCCGAACATGAGAATTTTGTCACTCATGAGCTTCCTGAGGTCTTCGCGCAGGGTCTTATCTGTTGCACTTACACTGTTTGCCGTTTCATCCAGAACGTAGATGTGTGCATTCTTCAACAGGGCACGAACCAGACAGATCAACCTACGTTGATGGGAGGATAACTTCGCACCAGCAATGCCCACCTGATAATCGAAGGCAGCGCGGCGAATTGGGGCGATCAGATCTCTTTCACGCACGAGCTCTTGCAGAACTTGTTGTATTTTCTGGCGGGCATCGCGGCGGTCCAACCTTGCGTGTCCGAAGACCAGATTGTCCTCGATGCTCAAAGTGGTGAGATAAGTGTCTGGATCAAAGAACTCGAAACGCTCATTGTCTTTGCCCACTGTTTCCATAAACTGTTTCCGAGCTGCCAGGATTTTCTCCCGCATATCATCATCCAGAACACCAAGGCGGTGCTTTGCTGGAATGAGCTTGAGCGCCAGCGCAATCAAACGGGCCCGATCTACATCCTTGAGCCGCTTGCGCCGCTGTTCACCCTTTTGCTCATTCACAATACGGGCAAACTCCGGAAGATCCTCACGACTGATGAAAGAATACCTGTTCAGCAAATCACTGTCTGCACTCACATCAGCAAACAGTTCGACCATAGTCTTTGCAATTTTCAGTCCGATATCTGCCAGGAGCACATCAAACCCGGTCTCTTTGAGGAAAGCTGAAATTTGCGGGTCTGTCGGAACATGTTCAATGGTCATGAAGTGTTCTTTGGGACTTGCAAAAAACAGGTTCTGCGCCAGATTGGCAGACATATTGAATTTTTCAGGGTCCCAGAACTCGACGAGATTTTGAAGTTTCGTGTCATTCTGGATTTTCTCGCGCAAGGCTTTCCGCGCCTCAACCAATTTGGGCATGAGGCCGCCATTGAGCTCTTCAGTCTCGTTTGGATTGATGACTGTCTCAACGCCCAGTAAGTACAAATCACGCGAGAAACCTGCTACTTTACACAGCTCGAGGGCTTTATCTTCCAACTCCTGCATAGAACCAGCATCAGCTAATTCGTAATCTTCCCAGCGCGCTTTCAAATCAAAGTATGGGTTAAGCGTCATGGCAGCTTCCTTCAACTGACGCTGCCTTTTCCTCAGATCGCTGCCTTCATACTCGACCTTTTCCTGAGGCCGATGACGCAGCCCGTAGAAGAGATTATCGCGAATTGTCCCCGTCCAGACATGCAAATGACCACCCACGTAGGCAATCTGCCGACCCAAGGTCGCTTCTGGCATGCTTTCGAAATTAGTGTTGTTGATGGTGACTGATCCTGAGGTGGGGCTCAGCAATCCAGCTGCCATCTGCAACAATTCAGCGCGTCCAGAACCATCCACACCAGAAACAGCCAGTGGTTTACCCGGCTCGACATTAAGTGAAACATTATGCACTTCCTGCCCGGTCCCTACTCCTGATAGCGCTAGTTTATCCAAGGTGAGTGTGCCTGTGAGCACCAGAGATTCATCATCCAGCAGACGTTGTTTGTCGTAGAGATCAGGTGGATCGAAGTTTTCAACCACTGTCTGGTATTTGACTGAGACGTCTGCTGTCATTTGGTAGTAGGCCAGCAGCTCTTTCCATGGACCAGCCAGATCCTTGTATGCTGCAATCACCGCAATCAACGCACCGATGCTGAGCTGACCTTTGATGACCAGATAGCCGCCGATAAAGTAGAAGAAAAACGGTGTCAGCTGATTCATGAAGTTATTGACGAACTTGATGAAGTACTTGCGATTATAGATATCGAAACGAATACGGAAGTTTCGATAGAGTCTGTCTGAAAGGTCTGCTGAATGCCACGCTGACGTGTCGTTGCTATGAATCTCGGAGATACCTGAGATGCTCTCTCCCACCTTATCGGCGATCACGCGCACATTCTTCACACGTTGACGAGACAGGCGAACGACCTTCTGCTGGAGCTTGGGAATGATATATCCCTGCACCGGATAAAGTGAGATAGCGGCCAGTCCGAGCAGTGGGTCCTGCATGAAAATAAAGCCGACCTGAACGACCAGCATTCCGCCTTGATAGGCTGGTAAAGCGAAGGCCTCGCCAACAAAACCACCAACATCCTCGACCTCGGCGGTAATCATTGGTATGATCTCGCCGGAGCTGACCTTCTTAAAGTGAGGCAGGCGGAAGCGGAGTACGCGCTGAAACAGCTCAAACCGCAACTGGCGTAGCATCCTCTCACCCAGTCTACCCTTGTAGACGTTGAGGTAGAGCTTGATGCAGTTGCTAACAACAACAAGAACCAAAAACAAAATACATAGCACCGCCAAATACTGAATCTGACCGAGCTGCATTCCGAAAAGTTCTACTGGAAAATTGCTACCCTGAATTGCTTCATTGGTAATTGTCTTAGGTAGATCCAGCAGGATGTAACTCACCGGATAGGACAATATGGTGACTAGAAGAATCGCCACTTGATAGCGGGCTGAGTTCTTCCAGATGAATTGGAAAAGCGATTTTTCCATGTCCACTCCGATTAAGCTCAGATCAGGCTAACCCAAACTGAGGCGATGCGATTTACGCTCTAACTGACGCAAGGGAACTTTACGCTTCAAGATCTTAAAAAACGGCATAAACCCGCAAGATCCCTTGGATTTATGGGGGTACTTCTTTGGTGTTTAAACGCTTCAAAGCAGGTTTGACCGTTCCTTGGTGGCCCTCCCCCGCCAAACTGATCTGATGCTGAGGTTTATGCGCAGCAGATGGAATAAGAAGCGCATGACGGTAATGACGCCAAAAATTCTGATTTATAGCCACGACACCTTTGGATTGGGCCATCTGCGGCGATGCCGCACAATCGCACAATCTTTGGTTGGCTCCTTCCAGGAAATGTCCGTTCTCATCCTTTCAGGATCTCCCATCATTGGTAGTTTCGAGTTTCGTTCCCGGGTCGATTTTGTCCGCATTCCGGGCGTGATCAAACTGCGCAGTGGTGAGTACACTTCGCTCTCCTTGCAGCTTGATATCAATGAGACGATCGCCATCCGATCATCCATCATCGAACACACGGCCAAGGTGTTTAAACCCGATATCTTCATCGTCGATAAGGAGCCGCTTGGGCTGCGCGGTGAGGTTCTCCCCTCGCTTCAATACCTCAAGGGGCAAAAAACACGGCTGGTTTTGGGTCTTCGCGATGTGATGGATGATCCGCATGTTCTGAAGGAGGAGTGGCTTCGCAAACGCGCCTACCCTGCTCTCAATGATCTTTATGATGAGATCTGGGTTTACGGCCCTTCAGTGATGAACAATCCATTGGATGGGCTTGGCTTTGACCAGTCGGTGATGGAAAAGACGCTCTTTACTGGCTACCTGCGCCGGTCAATGCCAAGTTCAGCTCAGGATTTCACAGCGCCCTTTGATGGTGCCCCTTATGTGTTGGTGACCCCAGGGGGTGGCGGTGACGGTGTTGAGCTTGTCGATTGGGTCATACGGGCCTATGAAGCACGTTTGCGTCCCTTGTTCCCAGCTCTCATTGTCCTCGGACCTTTCATGAGCAAGGCAGATGTGGAAGCGTTTACAACGCGTGCATCTCATTTGCGCGATGTTGAGATCCTTCGATTTACCCCCGAAATTGAGCCCTATATGGCCAATGCGACTGCTGTGATTGGCATGGGAGGGTACAACACATTCTGCGAGATCCTCTCCTTTGACAATCCAGCCCTTCTGGTTCCACGTGTTGTGCCACGCAGAGAGCAGGCTATTCGAGCAGAGCAAGCCCAGCGATTGGGTCTTGCGCAGATGCTTCCGATTGACTCATACCCGAGTGTTGAGCTGATGGTGAAAGCATTGGCAAACCTGCCATTTTTCGCACCGCCGTCTCATGCTCATTCCGAAAACTATCTGGGCGGTTTGGATATTATCAATCTGCGAACTGCCGAAATTCTTGGCATGCGTGAACAGCATTTATCACAACGTCTTGGTCCTCGAGACGATGTCAAACTGACATATAATGCGGGGTAGTGATGGAAGTTGGTCGCATTGCTGTGGTTGTGAAAGGGTATCCTCGTCTTTCCGAGACCTTTATTGCCCAGGAAATCTACGGCCTGCAGGAACGCGGTGTAGGCCAGCTTATTGTCGCGCTACGTCGCCCCTATGATCCTTATGTGCATGACGTCCACGAGAAGATCACTTCCGACGTGCTTTACCTCACTGAGTATCTCAAGGATGATCCGTCTCGTGTCCAAAAAGCTATGGCATGGGCAAAGAAACAACCGGCATATGCAGCAGCCAGAGCATGTTTTGAAAAAGACCTAGAGCACAAGAAAAATGCAGAGCGCTTCCGCCGATGGGGGCAAGCTTGTGTGATGGCTCATGAACTGCCAGAGGATGTTATCTGGATACACACGCATTACCTTCACAGCCCTTGTAGTGTTGCACGTTACGCGGCTCTGCTCTCGGGGCGTCGCTGGTCATTCTCAGCTCATGCCAAAGACATATGGACCACGGAACGATGGGAGCTTGAGACAAAACTTGCTGATGCTGCCTGGGGAGTAACCTGTACTAAAGCGAACCTTGCTTACCTGCGTTCCCTTTGTAAGGAACCTCACAAAATCAGTCTTGTTTATCATGGTCTCGATTTTTGCGGATTTCCTGAGGCTCCCCGTTCTGCCACGTTACGGGATGGAACAGGAGCAGACGGCGTTCGGATTATCTCCGTCGGGCGACTGGTAGACAAGAAGGGTTATGACAACTTGCTGCGCGCTTTCAGCAAACTCCCAAAAGACCTGAACTGGCACTTCACCCACATCGGTGGAGGTGAGCTGTCATGTTCACTCAAGGACCTTGGTGTGCAACTTGGTCTGAGTGACCGTATATCATGGCTGGGAGCCCAACCGAGGAAGCTTGTGTTGGAAGAGATGGAAAACGCCGATATTTTCGCTCTTGCCTGCCGTGTCTCAAAGTCAGGTGACCGGGACGGTCTGCCGAACGTGGTGATGGAAGCACAAGCTATGGCGTTGCCATGTGTTTCAACAGAGGTATCTGCTCTTCCTGAGATCATTGAAAGTAATAAGACTGGCCTGCTTTGTCCTGCTGAAGACATCTCAGCCTTATCAGAGGCACTGCAGCTTCTGATCACCCGCCCTTCTGAGCGAGAGCGCCTTGGAACCAATGCGTTTGAAAGCGTTCATCGCCGGTTCAGTGCCTCGCCCGGTTTGGATTTTCTGGAGGAGAAGTTCTCGAGAAGTTTGGAGCTCTGCTGATGAAAGTCGCCTTTACAGCGCCCATGAAGCCTATTGACCACCCTGTGCCTTCGGGAGACCGAACCATGGGGCGATTGATCGTGCGAGCATTGCATTTGGCGGGGCATGAGGTTGAAATTGCCTCCACTTTTCGCAGCTGGCGCGCTGAGGGTGGTGAGGACGTGACACGCGACGTGAAAGAGCTGGCGCTTACAGAGGCAAAAGCTATCGCAGAGCGCTGGATTGAACACAGTGAAGTGCCTGATGTATTTCTCACGTACCACCTCTACCACAAAGCACCTGACTGGATCGGCCCCTACCTGTGCGCAAAATTCAACATTCCTTATGTGGTCGTGGAAGCCAGTCGTGCCCCAAAACGGCAAGCGGGTAACTGGGCTCTCGGGTTTAATGCAGCTGATGCAGCTCTTGCTCAGGCCAGTCAGGTGGTCGCTCTGACTAAATCTGATGCACAATGCCTGAAAGAGGTCCTGAATGAAGATGTTCTGACGGTTCTGCCACCGTTTTTGGAAACTGCAAAGTTTGAGGTCAGTCACAGTGTCACCAAAGGCTCGGCTGATGGAAAGATACGGCTGCTGTGTGCGGGTATGATGCGTGAAGGCGACAAGCAGTTTTCATACATGGTGCTTGCTGCCGCCCTGAAACAGATTGCCGATTTGCCATGGCGCCTGACCATTGCCGGAGATGGACCGGCCCGAGGTGAGATTGAACCGCTGTTTGATCCGGCACGCACAGAATTTGTCGGGCTCATCCCTTGGCAAGAGATGCCACGTCTGTACCGGTCTCACGACATTTTTGTCTGGCCTGCCATTCGTGAAGCCTTTGGCTTTGTGTTTCTGGAGGCTCAATCCTGTGGCTTGCCCGTGGTTGGTGGGCGGGTGTTTGGTGTACCTGACATCGTGGAGGAAGGTACCAGTGGTTTGCTTTCAGATGAAGGCGACGCCTCTGCTTTGGCTCAGAACCTGATGTCTCTCATAAAAAACACACACAAGCGGGAGAATATGGGGCTCGCAGCTATAGAAAACATTCACAAAAACCATAGTCTTGAAGCTGGGGCGAGAGGGCTGGATAAGGTGCTCAACGCAGCTCTTGAACATCACAAATTTAAACGGAGAGTTCACGGAGGCCGATGATGAAAGCCTTCATCCATGTTCAGCACTTGCTTGGCTCGGGCCATATCGTCCGGGCCGTGGCGCTTGCCAAGGCGCTGGTTCGTCAAGGCATTGCAGTGACCCTTGCAACTGGGAACCGTATTCCTGACACGTTGAATTGTGATGGGCTATCTGTTGTCCGGTTGCCTGCTGTGCGTGCCGCCAATGCAAAATTTGATGTTCTGCTGGATGAATATAACGTCCCGATTGATGAGGCGTGGTGGGAGAAACGCATCACGGCAACCCTTTCTGCCTTTTCCTCTGAGCATTTTGACTTATTGATCACGGAAACCTACCCCTTTGGGCGCAGGATGTTTGCAGCCGAGATGACGCGTCTTCTTGAATGTGCTGGCAGCAAACTCTCCCCGCCCTGGGTCGTTTGCTCCGTGCGTGACATTCTGGTGCGCAAGGACGAGTTATGGAAGGAAGAATGGATGGCATCACAAGCCTCTGCCTTTTATGATCGGATCCTTGTCCATTCAGACCCACAACTCATTACGTTTGATGAGAGTTTTCCGTTCTCAAACAGGGTGAGTTCGCATATCCGCTACACGGGCTATATCAGTGATGACCGTACAACATCTGCACCTTCAATTGACGGTGCAGGTGAGATTATCGTGTCGTGTGGAGGGGGAGCTGTCGGCTCTGCTTTGTTGCGGGCCGCACTGTCTGCTCCCAACCATATGTCACCCAACATCAGCCATCGGTGGCGCGTGCTCGTTGGACAGGACGTTCCCGACGCTGAGTTCCAACAGTTTTCCAGGCACTCTTCATCAGAGCTCATTATTGAGCGGGCTCGCAAAGACTTTCCCGCGCTTTTGAAGAACGCCAAACTTTCTATTTCTCAAGCTGGTTACAACACGGTTGTCGATATACTGCGTGCAGGCATTCCATCCGTTCTGGTTCCTTTTGCGCAAGAAGCTGAGACAGAGCAAACTCAACGCGCGCTCAGCCTCATGAAGCATCACAGAGCGGTGGCTGTTCCCGAAAAAGTACTCAGCCCTAATACGCTTGCACAAGCAGCACAAAAAGCACTCTCGCTTCCCGCTCCAGACTTACACGTGGCGCTGAATGGAGCAGAGATTTCAGCTCAAGTGCTTGCCGCAGATCTTGGCATGGAAACACCCATGGACCATGCGCTCGGGATTATCTGGGAAAGGAACGTTTCTCGTGATCTCTAGTATTGCTCCTGTCGTTGAGCCTGTTCCGGAAACCGAACACTTCGCAGGTGACGGCCAAGGAGCGTTTGAACATCATCTCACCCAGCACCTCAATTGGTTTGAAGAGCGCGGCCTTACTGTCAAGTTCTGGTGGCGGGACGATGATGCTGTTTCGCCAACTCCTGCGCTTGAAGAATTGCTTGCGTTTTCTGACCGGTTCCGCATTCCGCTTTCGCTTGCCGTAATTCCAAAATTTGCAACAGATGCGCTCGCCCAGCGTCTTGCGAACACGCAGGATGTTCATGCCGTTCATCATGGTTGGCAGCATAAGAATTATCAGAAGAAAATATACGGCGAGAAAGCCAGTGAGTTTGGGTGGCGGCGAACGTCTAAGGAGATGGCAAAAGAACTGGCAGAAGGTCGAGAGATCCTGCAAAACTTGTTCGGTGAACGCTTTGTGCCGTTGTTTGTGCCTCCATGGAACCGAATTGCGCCACGTGCTGTGCAACTCCTCAAGCAGCAAAGCGATTACGGATTATCCGCATTCACCTGGATCAATCATTTCCGCCTGCCACGCCTCCAAAGCCACGTCGACATCATCAAATGGAAGAAAAACAAACGCTTTATCGGTTGGGAGGCTGCTCGCAAACGGTTAGATCTGCAGCTTTGCCGACGTCGAACCAATGTCGCTGAGCCGATCGGACTGCTGACACATCATCTGGATCATGGTGAAGGCTGCTCTGAGTTTCTGGAGGCATTTTTCAAGCTCACGTCTGCTCACTCTGCAGTTGAATGGCTTAGTTCTCGAGACCTTCTGGATCAAGCAAAACACGATTTTACTTTGGCTGCCGGGCAGGTCTGACCAACCGTAGTTTCCACCCTACATTCTTTGAAAAAGACTTTAACTCAAGGTCATCGAGCACTTGCCAATGATCTGTTTTGTCCGTTTCATCCCAGATCTTCTTGATGGACTTGTTTGCGCCTGATTTTTCTCGAGCTGGCGTGTACATGGAAATTGCAATAACGCCGTTATCTTCAAGAAATTTTGCATACCGATTGAGCTGTAATTCAGGCTCTTCGCAAAAGTAGAGCACTTCATTGAAGACAACTGCTGAGAACGTCTCCTCTGGTTTAGCGTTGAAGCTCTCAAGATCAGATTGCATCAGTTGCACATGCTCCTCCCCAACCTTGGCATTGCTTAGTGCAATTTCTGAGAGATCGACGCCACAATACCGCTGCAAGCCTGATGACTTGAGATAGTGATACAGAATTGCTTCACCGCAGCCGACATCAAGGACCGCATGTGTTGTTGCTGTTTGCCCAAGCCATGCGGAGAGAATTCCGTAGCGCGCAGCCTCTTTGATATCATTGAGAAAATGCCAGCGACCTGCTTCGTACTGGCGATCCCAATCACCTGAGAGATCTTCCATTATATTGAGGCTCCAGCTACTTATACGGATCAGCTGCATCGCGCAGCCCGTCGCCCATGAAGTTGAAGGCAAGCACGACAATGATGATCGGAATAACCGGCGCCATCAACCACGGATAAATGGTAACGACGGAGATATTCTGAGCTTCATTGAGAAGAACACCCCAGGATACAGCGGGCCTCCTCAGTCCGAGATTCAAGAAGGACAGAGCTGTTTCACCAAGTATCATCGCAGGTACAGAAAGTGTTGCTGATGCAACAAGGTGACTTGTGAAACCGGGAAGCAAGTGCTTGACGATGATGCGGCTTGGGCTAGCCCCCATCAGAGCTGCGGCCTTGGCATATTCTTCTTCTCGCAGTGAGAGCAATTTTGATCTGACGGCACGCGCCAAACCCGGCCAGTCCAACAGACCCAAAATGACCGTCAGGCCGAAGTAAATCCAGACCGGCGACCACGTTATCGGCAAGGCGGCAGATAGAGCCATCCAGAGTGGGAGTTCGGGCAATGAGCGCATAATTTCGATAACGCGTTGAATTGAGCTATCGATCCACCCACCGAAGAAACCAGCAAGTCCGCCGAGCAAGACACCAAGCACCATGGATATGCTTACACCGACAAGACCAATGGTGAGAGACAGCCGTGCTCCATAAACGAGACCTGAGTATTGATCTCGCCCCAATCTGTCCGTACCTGCAATAAACAGCGTCCCGTCTTTCGCGGGGCAAATAACGTGAAGGCTTGCGGGAAACAGGCCCCAGAACTTGTAGGGATCTCCTTTGCAAAAGAACCGGAGTTTTTGAACTTTTGTGGTGTCTGTTTCATAGACCCACTTCAAATTTTCCAGATCAACTGAAGGGTTCAGACCATACACAAAGGGTCCAACCAGCTTGCCTTCATGGAACAAGTGGATGGCTTGTGGCGGAGCAAAGAGGAAATCTACGTTTCGCTTTGCCACCGGATAAGGTGCAATAATTTCTGCAAAAGGGACACATAGATAGAAGAAGAAGAGGATGATCACTGAGATCACGGCCAGCTTGTGCTTGCGGAACTTCCACCAGATGATTTTCCATTGTGGCGCTTGATAATATCTCTCCTGCTCTCGGGTCAGGATCTCAACATCCTTGGGGTCAAAACCCTTTGGGTTGACGTAGTGCTCTGCTTTGTCCTCTCCACGTTCACCCGGGCTCATTGTCTTGACCCTTCTTTTCCAAGGCGAATTCGTGGGTCCAGATAACCAAGTAAGACATCAGAGACCAACATGCCAATCAATGTGAGGATGGAAACGAAGAGTAGAATAAACCCTGCAAGGAACTGATCCTGCGATTGAAGCGCTCCAAGAAGGACAGGACCGACGGTGGGAAGGTTGAGGACGACAGAAACAATAACCGAGCCTGACACAAGCGAGGGAATTAGATTGCCTATATCTGCTATGAATGGGTTGAGAGCGACACGAAGGGGATATTTGACGAGGAGTTTGCTTTCTCGCATTCCCTTTGAACGAGCGGTCGTGACGTATTGCTTATAGATTTCATCCAGCAGGTTCGCGCGTAATCGGCGGATCATGGCGGCTGTGCCGGATGTTCCGATGACAATCACCGGAACAATCAGATGTGCCACAATAGACAGGGCTTTACCGCCGCTCAAGGGTTCGCCAATGTAGTGCTCCTCCATGATGCCCCCTACAGTCAGTCCAAACCAGCTGTTGGCCAAATACATTAAAACCAATGCCAATAAGAAGTTAGGGGTCGCTAGACCGAGATACCCAATAAGTGTGAAGGTGTAATCCCCCACCGAATACTGACGTGTCGCGGAGTAAATGCCGATAGGAAAGGCAACGCAGTAAATGAAGAGGATCGTAGCAAGGTTGAGCGCAACTGTAAGCGGTAATGTTGGGCCAACCACTTCACCGACTGGCTGGTCATACTCAAAGGACCAGCCCCAATTGCCCTGAATTAGTCCATCAAACCCATTGGGTCCGGGCCAGAGCCCCACCCAAATTCCGTAACGCTCCACAAACGGTCTATCGAGAGCGAACTCTTTGCGCAGAAACTCCAATCTGCCAATAGAAGCACTTTCTCCGGTTGAGCGGAGCATGGAGATCTGGTTGGAGATGTAATCCCCTTCCGGCAATTCAATGATGAAGAAAACCAGGAAACTGATGGCAGCAAGCGTTGGTATCATCACCAACAGCCGCCGCAGGATGTAATTGAGCACCCGCTTCCCTTTCTTTTCTCACACCACTCGTGGGAGAAGTCTAAAGGAGCTCTCTTGGCTTTCTCTGAGAAAATCTAATCAGGTTTGAGAAGCCCTATTAGCCCGCGCTTAAGGCAAGTGAGAAAATCAATGAGGGAGATCGTCTTCATCCGGTAAGAGGTCTTCAAAAAAGAAGAGATCCATGCGGTGGATGCCGAACTGAGCACCGGGATCCCATCCATAAATGCCCATTTCAGGTACATTCAAAAGCCCCTTAACAACCACCGGCTGCCGGACAGCATTGACCAGACCGATATGAATTGTTTCATCTGCGTGAATCTGCAGGATTTGCTCCCAAATCATGTCCCGCTCTTCAAAACTACTGCTCACGAGCCATTGATCAAAGAGCTCAATCAAGCGGATTGCAGGGGGCCAGTCAGGTTTAACACCTGCGTGTCCATCACTTTCATAGTAGTTGCCCCATGGAGCCCATGAGAGAAAATCTTCGCGCGTGGGAGCATAATCTATCGGCGGCATATCTGCTGTTGGTACACCGTTTTCAAAACCGGACCAGACAGACATTATCAAAGTGCCAGAAAGCGCGCGAGCCCGGATCGTGTCGCGCTGACTTGGGCGGATAAAAGCGGAAACACCGATTTCCTTCCACGTTTCTGCAACAAGTTCCAGCGCATCATCCTGTTCAGCACTCTCACCTGTGGTCTCAATAATGAGTTGCAGCGGGCGTCCGTCTTCCAACAAGCGGACGCCGTCTCCTCGCCGATCTGTCAGTCCAATATCATCCAGTAACTGATTGGCAAGATCTGGATTAAACTCCGCCCAGGCCGTTTGAAAATCTGGCTGATACAGCGGAGAAATGTTGAGAACCGTATCGTTGCCAGCTCTCCCCAAACCAAAATAAAGTACTTTGTTTATGAGTTCACGATCGATGCCCAACGAGAGCGCATGGCGAAATCTGCGGTCCTGCATGAGTTTGCGCCATGTTGGATCTTTGACGCTGAGGTTGGGCAGGATTGAAATCTCAGATCCCTTGGAGTTGAGCCAGAGACGGGTGTCATAATCCTGTGTCTGTTCACCACGTTTAAGAACGGAAATATCAGAGAACCCAAGTCCACGTGCCTGCAAATCACTTTCACCAGCCAGCGCCTTTGCCGGAATAAGTTTACCATCCACCACATCCATAATTATGCGGTCGATATAGGGAAGTTGCTGGCCTGCACTGTCTACGCGATGGAAGAACGGATTACGCTCCATAACTGCCCTGCGATCACCCGAAGTGTTTCGTGGCACCCATGGCTGCAATGTGGGGATATGCGGATTGGATGCGCCGTACATGTCGTCCATGCGGTTGAACAAAGGCGCCCACCCGCGCACTTTCTCAATACGAGCGATCTGCCTGATAAATTCCGGATTTCCATATTCTTCATGGAACTGCTTCATGTAAGCAGCTGGCCGGTAAATGAACGGTGGGCGTGCTTTTGCAAGTTCTTGCAGGAACAGAGGATTTGGCTCATGCCACTCAAAACGAACAGTCGTCTCATCAATAACTGAGAACTCAGGACCTTCACCATCCACCAGCATGAACCCTGGTAGGCCGATGGGGTTCAGCTCCTCGTTTAGGGCGACATCTTCAAACCAGAACCGAAAGTCTTCTGCATTAAAGGAACTGCCATCAGACCATTTATGGCCTTCACGCAGATTTAGAGTGAAGATCTTGTCATAGTGATTATCTACACTCTCCAAAATGTCTGGATTTAACTCGAGGTTTTCATTGTACCCAACCAGCCTTGCATAGCCCCACACATTGATCAGACGCACGTCTTTAGGCCGCGAAATGAGCGTATGCAGCGCACCACCCTGCACTCCGATTACGCGGCCAATATCATCGGGGTAGGTCACAAGTGGTTCTTTGGGAACACGATCTACGATAGATGGCAGGCCCGGCGGAATTCCCGGAGTTTCCTTCAGGACCAGAGCTGCCGAGACCGTGGGCACTGCGAGGCTGATGAGCATAACAACCGTCGTGAGGAGGCCAAGTTTTCTCATATATGGCTCCCCCCTAAACCGACGATATCGCGCATACTTTCCATTCCCGGAGCACATACCCAATGGTCTGTCTCAATCTCAACCAAATACGGCACGGTTGTGTAGCGCATCCGGTAGGGCGAAGGCCATTGTGTTGGGTCTGAGCTTGCGGTTCCTGCCAGAGATGAAAAATCCAGTTTGTGGTCCAAAGAGGGTTCTGGCACTGCTTTGAGAAGTGTACGCGTATAGGGATGGATCGGATTATCTATGATCTGCCGCGTTGGTCCGACTTCGACAACCTTGCCCTTGCACATGACCGCTATGCGATCAGAAATGTAGTCAACCACAGCAAGGTTGTGGCTGACGAAAACATAGGTCAGGCCCAACTCATCTTTGAGGTCTTTGAGAAGGTTCAAGATCTGTGCCTGAACGGAGACATCAAGCGCTGATGTTGGTTCATCGCAAATTAAGAACTCCGGATTTAGCGCCAGAGCTCTTGCGATCCCGATACGTTGTCTTTGGCCTCCGGAGAAGGAATGCGGGTAACGACGCAGATATCTTGGCGACAAGCCGACAAGATCAATCAGTTCCCGGATGCGCGCTCCTTGACTGAGGCTGTCACCCATACGGTGTATGACGAGCGGCTCCTGCAGGATCTCGTTGAGTGTTCGGCGTGGGTTTAACGAAGAGAACGGGTCCTGAAAGATAATCTGAGCCCGTTTACGGTATTGGAAGAGCTCTTTTTCAGAAAAACCCTGAATATCGCGTGCGCCGTCCTCAGTGGTGTAGGAGATTTTGCCACGCGTCAAAGGAAAAGCTCGCAGCATAGCAAGCGCGGCTGTGGTTTTTCCGGAACCTGACTCTCCAACAATACCAAGGCATTCACCTCTACGGACCGTCAAAGATACATTGTCGAGTGCGGTTGTCATGCCTCTGCGTTTTTTGCCGCGCAGGTTCTTGAATGTGAAGTTCTTACAAACGCCTTCCAGCTCAATGAGCGGCGTTCCACGGAATGCGTGAGCTTTGCCAACCGGACTTGGCTGAAAGTCAGAATGATGCGTGCGGGGTTTGATTGGGCGGATTGGAACAAGGCGTTCATCCGGCTCCATAGAAAGCGAAGGAACCGCGTTGAGCAGCGCTTTCAGATAAGGGTGCTGCGGGGTCAGGAACAGGTCTTCAACACTACCCTTTTCCATGACCTCACCGTTGTAGACCACGACAACCTCATCAGCCATGTTTGTGACTACACCAAAATCATGCGTAATCATGAGCAGTGTCATGTTCAGTTCAGCTTGTACTTCCTTAATCAACTTCAGAATTTCGGCCTGAATGGTAACATCCAGCGCGGTTGTCGGCTCATCTGCGATAAGAAGCATGGGGCGGCAGATCATCGCCATGGCTATGAGTGCGCGTTGCCGTAAGCCGCCAGAGAGCTCAAATGGATAGGCACGTATTGCGCGCTCGGGCTCGGGGAAATGAACCAGACGCAACATATCCTTGGTCAGTTCCTGGGCTTCTTTCGTGCCAACAAAGCGGTGCAGTTTTGCTGCTTCGCTGATCTGATCTCCAATGGTGTGCAGTGGTGAGAGCGAGACCATGGGCTCTTGAAAGATCATTGCAATCTGATCGCCGCGAATGGCGCGCATGGCAGGACCAGCCGGAGGCAGTTTTGCAATGTCTACTTTCTCACCGTTTTTGCGATTGTCCCGAAATAAAATTTGACCTGATGTGATGCGAGATTTTGCAGGAAGGATCCCCATAACCGCCCTGGAGATCACGGTCTTGCCAGACCCTGACTCACCAACCAAAGCGACGCATTTGTTTTCCGGGACACTAAAAGACACATCGCGGACAACTTGGTGATGCCCTTCGTCTCCATGAAACTCTACCGACAACCCTTTGACGTCAAGCAGGTTCACGTGCGTCCCTTCCTCACTGGCCTGTTGCTAGCGCACGCGAGAAAACCTTTCGCGGCTTTCACACTAGAACAGGGCTTTCTTTCAATGAGGTTGGGTTACGTGGCACACTTAAATTAAACTAGAAGACAATGCCGGGATTATCAGTCATCGCATATGGTCGAGTTGAGCTGCCAAACCTCGACTTTGCCCTTCCGGCCACGAATGTCATGGCTACCGCGATGGGTTACGTTATCGGGTCGGCCTGCTCTCTCAACAGTTTCACCGCTCAACACCACACATGCTCCTTTAACGGAGGAGATGGTGCCACCCAGACTTTGCAGGCGGCTGCACACATTCACGGCATCGCCAACAATGGTGTAGTTCCAACGTTCGACCGCCCCCACATTGCCAACAATTACCGGGCCTGTGTGAATGGCAATCCGTACATTCAAAGCATTTTCGGGTGTAACAGCATTGGCTTGCTGGATAGCGCTGACCATATCTTCTGCAGCCAAGATTGCGCGGCGGGCATGATCTTCCATCTCGTTTGGTGCACCCCAGAATGCGAGCATGCCGTCACCGACGAATTTATCGACAGTCCCCTGATGAGCCTCCACAGCAGACACAAGCAGTTTGAAGTGATCATTGAGCAGACCAGCCACTTCGCCAGCGCTTCTGTGTTCGGAGATCGACGTGAAACCTTCAATGTCCGTAAACAGGATCGTCAGTTCAGCTTCTTTTGCTTTGGCCGCGCGGTCGATCCCCATTGCCATCAACTTGGAATAGAGTGACTTTGGAATATACCGGCTCATGGCTTGTAAGCCGCTGGTGCTGGCATTCATTGCAGACGTAATCTGATCTACTTCTCGAATATGACTGCGTGGTAGTGGTTCAAGGTGCTCAAACTCCAGAGCACCGAACTTTTGAGCGCGTGCAGCAATGCCTTTCAGCGGCGATGACAGACGACGCGCGAAGAAGATCGCCACAAGTGCGGACAGGAACACAACAGCCACGCCAGCAAAGACCGAGTTAATCAGGCGAGTAAACTCATCATAACGCGAGTTTGCCAACTGATATTCACCGACGTAGTAGACCTCGCCATCTGGTGAAACAAGCTTTTGTAAAACAAGAACATACATGTCCTCGCCATCGTAAATCAAATGCAGTTCAACGCCTCGTTTGCGCGCGCGCTGACTAAAGGGTTGTGCTTTACTGCCCTCAAACTTTGCAAGAACGGGATCTCCAAACTCTGTGACATGCGCCAGCAGATTGTGCTGTTGCAGCTCATTGGTTGGAGAGGAATACGCGAGCACCCGATTTTTGTCAGTCAGGATAAAGCGAGTGACATCCTCTTCGTCTACTTCGGTTCCAATACCATCTTCTTTTGAAGAGGCGAGGACCGAGCCAACTCCCTTCATCGTGATGATTGCGGAAACGTAGCCGATCGTCTCTCCATCAAACTTGATAGCGCTTGTCGCCGTTGCAAATGGGTCTTCACCAGATGCGTAGAAGTCTCCCCAGAATGGGTCTTCAGCAGTTTGCGCATCGATGCTTTGCATTCTGGAGAATTCAAACAGATCTTGTTCAGGCTGGAATGGGATCAGATCTTGCCGGTTTTCGGCGTGACGCAAGCCCCAGACTGTTCCATTGGGCAGTGACAACACTAAGCCTTCGACACTTTTCACCCCGAACAGTACGCCACGAAACGTCTGGCGAGCGCGAAAGATCGCATTTTGCGCCGTTGGCTGTTCTTCCGCATAAACTTTGATTGCATGTACCGAGGAAAATGCAGGGGTCATATAGGCACTCAAGGCATTGTTGATTGCCTCGGTGGACATGATCGACGCTTTTTCGATCAAGCTTCGGGTATTCTTCAGATTGGTATGAACAGACATGTACAGCACAATACCGCCGCACAAGGTCACCACAGTCACGAAGGTTAGGCTCACCAACCACGTCAATGACAACTTGTAATAGCACCGCCGTATGCCGATTGCTTTACGCCTGATCCTATTCCAAAGCTTCAAACCGTGACCCACCTGTGTGAGGAATGCCAGCCCGTTAAACCACTCCCCGGACCGAGGGTCAAACTGCCTTCCTGCACATCGTGTCGCCAGTCTTTATTCTACTGCTTCTTTGCCTAATTCTCTCAATATCTCATTTCTATGCTCATCGAGAGCTGGTGCACCCTTCTCCAGTTTCAGCTTAGAATTAGTAAACCGAATTGGCGTGCGGACATAGGTTTGCTCGCCTTGATGCTTAGAAGTTGTTGGCAAGTTGACCTTCATTTGCCGGTGTTCAATTTGCGGATCCTGCAAAACATCAGCAACTGTATTGATCGGACCTGCCGGAACGCCGCGTTCTTCCATTTTTGACAGGAGTTCATCCCGGTTGAAGTTCATCACGAGAGCCTGAAGCTTTTCTGTTAATTCTTCGCGATGCTTCACACGAGACGGGTTGGTGGCATAGCGCCCGTCCTCAGACAGTTCTTCCTGTCCGAGAATCTTGCAGAAGTTCGCAAACTGAGTGTCGTTGCCAACCGCCACAATGAGATGACCATCTTTCACTTCGAATACCTGATATGGAACGATGTTTGGATGAGTATTGCCCATACGGCTAGGGACATTGCCGCTGCTTAGATAATTCATCGCCTGATTGGCCAAAACACCGACCTGAGCATCCAGCAAAGCCATATCGATCCATTCGCCTTCACCGGTCAGGTCACGGCGGCGCAGAGCTGCCTGAATACCTATGATCCCGTATAGGCCCGTGAAGATATCAGCAAAAGCAACGCCTACCTTTTGTGGCTCGCCGCCCTGCGAACCAGTCAGATCCATAATACCGCCCATGCCCTGGATCATAAAATCGTATCCGGCGCGGTGGGCATAAGGGCCATCCTGACCAAAACCAGTTACGGAACAATAGATCAGCTTCGGATTGATCTTCTTGAGGCTATCATAGTCGAGGCCAAACTTGGCTAGCCCACCGACTTTGAAGTTTTCGATCAGCACATCACTTTGACGTACTAGATCATAAATCAACTCAAGGTCTTCCTGCTTTGAGAAGTCAGCAGTTATGGAGCGCTTGCCGCGATTGCAGGCATGGAAGTAGGCTGCGCTTTTGCTTCCGTCCTCTTCTTCGACAAACGGAGGTCCCCAGGTCCGGGTATCATCACCGCGCGGGCTTTCCACCTTGATGACATCGGCACCCAAATCAGAAAGGGTTTGTCCAATCCATGGGCCTGCCAGAATGCGCGCCAGTTCCAATACTTTTATGTTTTCCAGGGGAGCTGTCACGGAAGCAACCTCAGCCTTTTTGTATAGATCTGTTTCAGGAGCCCAGTGCTACCTGTTTTTTCGGGATAGTGCTTACGAGGATCTGTCATGATCTCCTTCCAGTCCTTCCCTTGCTTGATAATTTGATTTTTGGGTGCAAAAGTGATGAGGTTTTCATTCCCTGCATTTGACCGGAACCGTTTTCAACGGTACCGCCGATCTACATAAAAATTTGGAAGCGCTGCGCCAAGGGGTGATCAAGCTGCTTTAATACTTACTGGGAGAACAGGTATGCGATCTGAAACAGCTCAGCTCATTAGACTGCAAGACTACACAGAGACACCCTACGTCATAGAGAGTGTTTCTCTTGTCTTCAAACTTCAACCAGAAGCAGCCGAAGTTATCTCCACCCTCACCATTTCCAAGCGTGATGGCATAGAAGACGGAGCTCCACTTGAGCTGGATGGTGACGAGCTTACGCTAATTTCAGCCGCTATTGATGGTGCACCATTAGCAGAAGACGCTTTCGAAGCCTCTGCAGACAAGCTGACGGTTCATGCACCACCTGCTGAGCGCTTCCAGTTGGAAGTTATCACCAAGGTGAACCCAACCACGAACACCAAGCTGGAAGGGCTTTACCTTTCTCAGGGCATCTACTGCACTCAGTGTGAGGCAGAGGGCTTCCGCCGGATCACTTATTACTATGATCGCCCGGATGTGCTTTCAGTATTCACGACACGCATTGAGGCTGATAAAGCGACCAATCCGATTTTGCTGGGTAATGGCAATCCACAGAACGCAGGTGACATTGAAGGCACTGACCGTCACTTTGCCGTATGGCATGATCCACACCCGAAGCCAGCTTATCTGTTTGCGCTTGTTGCTGGCGATCTTGCCTGCATTTCAGAAAAGTATATGACAGCTTCCGGCACACCAGTCGATCTGAACATCTTTGTCGAGAAAGGCAATGAGGACCGCGCAGACTGGTCCATGGACAGTCTGGTCCGGTCCATGCGGTGGGACGAGAAAGTATTTGGCCGCGAGTACGACCTTGAGGTGTTTAACATTGTTGCTGTTTCTGCGTTCAACATGGGTGCGATGGAGAACAAGGGCCTCAACATTTTCAATGACAAGTTCATTCTGGCGGATAGCGACACAGCGACCGACACAGACTATGAGGGTATTGAGACTGTTGTCGCCCACGAATACTTCCACAACTGGACTGGCAACCGCATCACCTGCCGCGAATGGTTCCAACTTTGCCTGAAGGAGGGACTTACGGTATTCCGCGATCAGGAGTTTTCTTCTGATGAACGTTCCCGCCCTGTGAAGCGCATTGCTGATGTGATCCGCCTGAAATCCCGTCAGTTCCCTGAGGATCAAGGCCCCCTTTCACATCCAGTTCGCCCGACAGAATACAAAGAGATCAATAACTTCTATACGGCGACTGTCTATGACAAAGGCGCTGAGCTGGTTCGTATGATCAAGACTATTCTTGGTGCAGACAACTTCAGAAAAGGGATGGATCTTTACTTCGAGCGACATGATGGTGATGCCTCAACCATTGAGGACTTCATCAAGTGCTTTGAAGATGCGACCAAGATCGATTTGTCTCATTTCAGCCTGTGGTACCACCAGTCCGGTACACCAGTTGTGAAAGCAAAAAGTTCTTACGACGAAGCTGCAAAGACTTTCATTCTGGAGCTGGAACAGATTAATGCTCCAACACCTGGACAAGACCAAAAGAAGCCATTCTTCATTCCAATTCGCTTTGGCCTGGTTGGCCCGAATGGAGATGATCTCGCCTATTCCAGTGCCGAAGGTGCTCAAGTCGATGGCGACTTGCTGTGTCTGAGCGACAACAAACAAACCGTTGTCTTCCATGGTATTGGCAGTAGGCCAGTTCCTTCCCTTCTGCGTGAATTCTCGGCTCCAGTTAAATTGGAAACAGGTCTGTCCCGTGAAGATCAGATCTTCCTGATGCGCCATGACATTGACCCGTTCAATCGCTGGCAGGCTGCTCAGACGTTGATGACCGATCTGCTTATTGAGCTGACCAATGGTGCAGAGCCGACAGGCAAGGACGCCTTCATTGAGGCGCTCGGTCACATGGCAGAGGATGAGAACCTTGACCATGCGTTCCGTGGTTTTGGCCTGATGCTGCCTAGCGAGCAGGCAATCGCACTTGAAATCGGCAAAGACGTCGATACTGATGCGATCGGTGATGCCCGTGATGCGTTCTCCAAAGAGATCGGCGTTGCACTCTATGACACCTTCAAGCGTATCTATGATGCTTTGGAGATGCCAGCAACGTTTAGCCCGGATGCTCTTTCAGCTGGCAAACGTGCGCTGAAGCTGCGTTGTTTGTCCTACTTAGCGGCAAGTAATAGTGAAGGCAGCGCTACTCTGGCTAAGGCACATTTTGATGCTGCCGATAACATGACGGACCGGATCAGCGCCTTGAACTGCCTGGTCAAGTTCAAGCTGGCAGGGGCGCAAGAAGCCATGGCTTCCTTTGAGGAACGCCACAAGGACACTGCTCTTGCCATGGATAAATGGCTAGGTGTCGCGGCCAGCGCGCCGAGCAAAGACACGATTGGCGCTCTACGTACTCTTACAGAACATCCGGCATTTTCTTGGGATAATCCAAATCGTATCTACGCGCTCATTGGCGGCTTCCTCGGTGGCAATACAAGAGGTTTCCATGCGGCTGATGGTTCAGGATATGATTATCTTGCTGAAATCACGTTGCAATTGGACAAGATTAACCCTCAGGTTGCTTCCAGAATGGTCAAAAGCTTTGGCTCTTGGAAGAATATGAATGCGGAACGCAGAGTAAAGGCAGAAGCCGCTTTGAAGCGAATTCTTGCAGCTGATCAGCAACTCTCTATTGATGTCAAAGAAATAGTTGAGCTGTGTCTAGACTAAGACAGTCTACTTTGCACCCAGCGAAGTCTCTGAGAGTCCTATGAAAATTAACGGCAGCAAAAAGCGCTGCCGTTAACCATTTTTTTGTGTCGAGACTCTGGACAAGTTGATTCGGATAGATTCAAATGAATGTGATTCGGGTGAATTGCAACCCGAGTTATTTGCGGCGGAATCTGACACATGGGGGCATTCATGGCACGAGCCTTTGCAGGGGGCGCGACCGCTCGACGACTCTTGAACTCGACCAAACGGACAGGCAAAAAAGACGCTCTGACCGGACATATCAAGTTGCTCGCTCAACCAGCCTACCAACGCCTCTTAACAACGGAACCAATGATGCGCAGAATTATTCCTGCTCTTTGCATCGTGTTCATTGCGTGTACCGCTATCTTCCGCGGACTTGAGATTGCTTACAATTATGAGAATGTCAGCCAGAAGGCTCAGGACGATCTCACACTTATTGCAACTGCCCTGACCGCCAGCATTGAAATTTCCGAGCAAGAAAAAGGCTCCGCCGGCCTGACTTCTGCTTTGCAGCGTGCACTTTCTGAAGCCCTGCCCCCCCGGGCCACCAGCCAAAGCCGTCAAATTCTGTTGACTGACCCGAACGGTACCATTGTTGCCAGTGCTCCGACCCGCCCTGATATGGAAGGGTTGAAAATTACCAGTTTCCTTGGTGACACTCAGCCAATGACGTTCTTTGGAAAGCGCGCAGGCGTGCTGACGCTCAATGAGGGCACCAAAGACGCAACACGGGCAACAGTTCATCATTTACCAAACAAAATCGGCATGGTTGCTATCATGCAGCCAGAAGACGCGATTTTCTCTTCCTGGCGTGCTGAACTTTCCGCTAATGTCACGATCTTTGTTGCAACCTCCATGGTGCTGCTGGTCATTATCTATGCCTATTTTGCGCAGGCAACCCGAGCGCAACAGGCAGATGGCATTTACTCGGCGACGCGCTCTCGCATAGACGCTGCCCTCAACCGTGGTCGCTGTGGCCTGTTTGACTGGGATCTTTCCCGTGGCCGCGTGTTCTGGTCCGCCTCACTCTATGAAATGCTGGGCATGGATCCACGTAATGACATTATGGGCTTTGCTGAGATCCAATCCCTGACCCATACCGATGACGTTGATCTTTATGATCTTGCAAAGAGCCTGCTGGATACCGGCAAGAGCAACGTGGATCGTCAATGGCGCATGCGTCACAGTGATGGTTCCTGGGTCTGGCTTCGGGTACGTGCTGAAGTTCAAACCGATGCGGGCACCAATGAACCTCACCTGATCGGCATCTGTATGGATGTGACCGAGCAGAAGCGCTTGGCAGAGCAGAGCCGTACTGCTGATCTACGCCTACGTGATGCGATTGAGAACATCTCCGAGGCCTTTGTCTTGTGGGATGCTGACAACCATCTGGTAATGTGTAACTCCAACTACCGCAAGCTGCATCAGCTGCCAGACCATGTTGTGCAGTCGGGCACGCCTTATGCAACTGTCATGTCTTCCGCGAGCCAACCGATTATTTCTGAGCCTGAGGAAGGCGACCACATCGACAGCGACATGGGCAGTTCCTACAAGGTTGAGATGGAAGGTGGTCGCTGGTTACAGGTCTCAGAGCGCCGGACCAAAGATGGTGGCTTCGTTTCCGTTGGCACCGACATTACAGAGCTGAAGCGTAAAGAAGAGAAATTGCTTGAGTCTGAGCGCGGTCATATGGCGACCATTGCCGACTTGCGCCAGTCCCGCCAGAAACTTGAACTACAGGCTCAACAGCTGGTGGAACTGACCGAGAAATATGCGGATGAGAAGACCCGCGCGGAAGATGCAAACCAAGCGAAGTCCGAATTCCTTGCAAACATCTCCCACGAGTTGAGAACACCACTAAACGCGATCATCGGCTTCTCTGAGATTATGGATCAAGGCATGTTCGGTGACCTTGGTTCCGACAAGTACAAAGAATACTGCAAGGACATTCATTC
Source organism: Pseudovibrio sp. W74 (assembly GCF_001623085.1). Taxonomy (NCBI): domain Bacteria; kingdom Pseudomonadati; phylum Pseudomonadota; class Alphaproteobacteria; order Hyphomicrobiales; family Stappiaceae; genus Pseudovibrio; species Pseudovibrio sp. W74. Next base: position 79,303 of record NZ_LMCJ01000046.1, on the reverse strand, counting down.
CTCCGGTAACTATCTGCTGAATGTGATCAACGACATTCTGGATATGTCCAAGATTGAAGCGGGCCGGATTGAGTTGTCTGTTGAGGATGTTCAGATCCAGCAGATCGTTCAGGATGCAGCCCGGATTATCTCTGCAACAGCAGCTGAGAAGAACATCAAGGTTGTTAGCGAAAATCTGCCTCACATGCATCTGCAGGCTGACCGCCGCGCTGTTAAGCAGATCCTGCTTAACCTGCTTGCAAACTCCATCAAGTTTACACCAGACAATGGTGAGGTTCGGGTCTCTGCCCGCAAGGTCGGTGCCTTTGCTGAACTGAAGATCTCTGACAACGGTATCGGAATCTCCAAGAAGGATATCGACCGTCTTGCCAAGCCGTTTGTGCAGGTGGAGAACCAGTTCACTAAGACGCACAAAGGGTCTGGCCTTGGTCTGGCAATTGCACGGTCTCTCAGCGAGCTGCACGGCGGTTACATGGAAATTGCTTCTGAAGTTGGTACAGGCACCGAGGTTACGATCAAGCTGCCCTTGAAAGCTAAGGGACGCGACAAAGGCCGCCTGACAGGCATCAGCAACCTGAACGCTGCTTAAGAGCAAGAAGACAATCTTCAAAGAAAAGGCCGCTTCATCAGCGGCCCTTTTTTGTTTTTCAGATGTACATTATCTTAGCTAGTCTTTTCAGCTTCTTCCACTTTGCCAATGAGGTGTTCAAAGGTTCGGCGGACCATGATCTGTTGTTCCTGCATGTAGATGGTCAGACGTTCAAAGTCTGGCTCACCTCCTGCATTTACAAGAAGATCGAGCAAGCCGCCCGGAGCTTTTTTTGGATCAAAGTGTCCGGTTTGAGCGAGCTTCAGGATCTGTGTCAGGTCCTCATAGTTTCGAAGGGCTGGAATAAGCGTGTCAGCATCCTCTTCACGCAATACTCCAAAATCACGCGCCTTAAGCAATGCATCTTCGGTGCGCGCCTGCAGGACTTCAGGATGCTCGACACCGTGAGCCAACTGCAAGAACTGGGCGATGAACTCAATATCGATCAAGCCACCCGGAATACCCTTGATCTGCCATGGGCTCTTTGCTGGCTTTTCTTTCTGGATGCGCGCACGCATATCGCAGACATCACGGGCCAGTTTGTCAATGTCTCGCTTGTCCTGTAACAGCTGGGAGACCGCACAGTCGATCTGCTGAGCGAACTCAGGACTTGAGCTGGTGATGACACGAGCGCGTGTAAGGGCCATATGCTCCCACGTCCAGGCATCGTTGGACTGATAGTCTTTGAAGGATGCAAAACGCGTTGCAAGCGGTCCAGAGTTGCCTGAGGGCCGCAAACGGAAGTCGACCTCATAAAGGACGCCTTCTGCCGTCGGCGCAGTCAGCGCGGATACAAGGCGCTGTGTGAGGCGACAGTAGTACTGACTTGGGGCCAACGGGCGTTTGCCGTCACTTTGAACGACATCCTCGGGAAAATCGTAGAGCAGGATCAGGTCAAGATCTGAAGCACACGTGATTTCCTGTCCGCCCAGTTTGCCCATGGCAACAAGAGCAAGTTCAGCTCCTGGAATTTTACCGTGGGCGTCTTCCAACTCTTGCTGCACACGTGGCAATAGCTGACAGAGCACTGCGTCTGCAAGTGTTGAAAGTCCCTGGCCTAACTCTGCTGCTGTGATCGTTCCTGTGATCAAGCGCAGGCCGAGCAAGAATTGTTGCTCCTGTACAAAGATACGCGCCCGGTCGAGCGCTTCTTCATAATACCCAGCCTGATCGAGCGTCACAGCAAGCGCTGTTTCAATCTGCTCTGCTGATGGCGCCCCACCAAAGAATGCCGGGTCGAGAAGCGCATCCAGAACGTGGACGCGTTTGGAGACGATCTCGGCCATACGTGGTGCGTTGCCCATAACCATCGTCAGCAAGTTGAACAGGTGCGGGTTAGACTTGAGCAACCCGAAGAGTTGCACACCCATTGGCAGTTTGGAGAGGAAGGAGTCAAATGTCAGCAGTGCTTTGTCTGCATTCTCAGTACGCGCTAATGCATCCAGCAGAATTGGGGTAAACTCGGTCAACCGTTCACGAGACTTTGGCGCACGAACTGCCGGATATCTGCCGTAGTGCCATTGACGGATGGTGCGGATTGCATCGACAGGTCTTTGGAATCCAAGCTGGCTGAGAGTTTCGAGCGTATTGGGGTCTTCATCATCTCCTGTGAAGACCAGATTGCCAAGGTTGGTTGCCAGATCTGGCTCATGCTCAAACAAGCCTGAGTAGTGCTTTTGCACCAACTCAAACTTAGAGCGGATCGTGTCAGCAAACTCAGAGCGGCCTTGTATGCCCATAAGGTGATAGACACGTGCTAATGCCTCTTCATCCTTAGGCAGGATGTGGGTCTGCTCATCGTTGATCATCTGAATGCGATGCTCAACCTCGCGCAGGTAGCGATAGGCTTCTTCCATATCTTCTGCCGCGGATTGGTCGATCCAGCCACAATCAGCCAGTCTTTCCAGCGTGATCAGTGTCCGCCGGTCGCGTAGTTGCGGGTTGCGGCCACCTGCGATCAGCTGTTGGGTCTGCGCGAAAAACTCAACTTCACGAATGCCGCCTCGTCCCAGCTTCACGTTATGACCGGCAACCGTGATTTTGCTGAAGCCTTTGTGAGCATGGATCTGGCGTTTGATGGAGTGCACATCTGAAATGGCGGCATAGTCCAAATATTTGCGCCAGACAAATGGCCTTATCTCTTCAAGGAAGATCTCACCCGCTTCAATATCACCTGCACATGGGCGTGCTTTGATGAGCGCGGCGCGTTCCCAGTTCTGGCCCAGGCTTTCATAATAGACCAGCGCTGCAGGAACAGAGATTGCCAGTGGCGTTGCTCCAGGATCTGGTCGCAAGCGCAAGTCAGTTCTGAAAACATATCCATCCCCGGTACGCTCGTTCATGAGCTTCACCAGACGGCGGGTGATACGGACGAATTCAACAGGCGCTTCTGCACCACCAATCAGGCGGCTACGCTCAGGATCATAAAGAACGATCAGATCGATGTCAGAGGAGTAATTAAGTTCACCCGCGCCATGCTTGCCCATGGCCAGAATGAAGAAGCCTGCCTCTTTTTCCGGTTCATCATGATCAACCGGAATAAACTTACCTCTGACTTCAAGCTCACGAAGGCAGAAGCGTAGGCAGGCGGTCAATGATGCATCTGCAAACTTGGTGAGAGCACCCGTTACATTTTCCAGCGGCCATGCACCTGCAATATCCGCCAGCGCAACCGTGAGAGCCATTTCCTGTTTTGCCAGACGCAACGACTGCATAAGTGCAGCTTCGCTTTCAGGGCGGGCATTCAGGCAGTCCTGTAAGAGGATCGCAATGGTCTCTTCCGGCGGTGTATTCAAGATACGCAGGAAGCGTTGAACATCGCGCAACATGGTCTCGCGCAGGAACGGCGCACTGACCATGAAGCCTTTAACAAAGCTGCGCAGATGGTGGGCACCCTGACAGAGCTGTTCAAACTCAGAAATGAGATCTTTTCGTTCCAGCTTCTCAATAAGATCTTTCAAGTGCCGATCACCCAGATCATCATCTGCACAGATGGGCTGGCGTTCCAAGCGCTCAAATAAAGGAGCAAGAGCTCCTTCACGATGTTCGCGCTTCAGAATGCTGCTTTTTAGCTGGTGGCGTTCTTCTTCCGAGCCTTGTCCCATGCTTCGTTGCCCTCTCCCTCACCTCTTTGCCCTTTGTTTAAGGGCAGAACAATCCGGGCACGCAGGCCAGATTGCTTATCACTTTCAGAATCATCTGCTGTCCCAGCCGATGTTAGCTGCAATTCTCCATGATGGAGAGTTACCACCGCCTTGATAAGTGACAATCCAAGCCCAGAACCCGGTGCATGGCGAGAGCTATCAAGCCGAACGAAGCGATTACACACCCGCTCACGATCAGCAGCAGCAATACCAGCACCATTATCTTCTATGCTGAGTATAGCCTGCTCATCATTTCCAGACAGTACGACTTTGATTGTGGGTTTGACATTCTCTTCGGTTGGGCGACCGTATTTGAGAGCATTTTCTATCAAGTTTGCGAGAGCTTGCGCCAATAACTCCCGATCACCTTCGATGACAGGCTCATCTTCCAGTGAGACAGAGAACTCAACACCATCATCTTCGGCAACGGGCTCATAAAGTTCGCACACGTCCTTGACGATGTTGCCCAGCTTGATTGATTGCAGCTCAGCTCCAGTGGAACCAGCTTCTACACGTGCGATGCGCAGCAGTGCGTTGAAAGTGTTGATCAGCTCATCGGTCTCAACCAGTGTCTCTTCCAGACATTCGCGGCCTTCATTTTCACTCAAATCTTGCCGCAGCGCAGCTTCCACGCGCCCACGCATACGTGTGAGCGGTGTTTTGAGATCATGGGCAATATTGTCGGAGACTTCCTTAAGGCCCTTCATCAGCTCTTCAATACGATCCAGCATAACATTGAGGTTGCTGGCCAGACGGTCGAACTCATCTCCGTTACCAGTCACATCGAGGCGACCGGCAAGATCACCTTCCATAATCAGGCGTGAGCTCATGGAAAGGTTATCGATGCGTTTCAGGATACGGCGATTGAGGAAGAACCACGTGATACCAGCCAGAACAACCATCCCGACCAGCCAGAGGGTCAAAGCGTCACCGAGCAAGCTTTTAAGATGGACCTGATCTTCAAGATCACGTCCGACCAGCAGCTTGAAGTTGCCGGGCAATTCGAAGATGCGGACGATCGCTTTGGCTTTGTTCTGGTCCGTCTCAACAAACCCTAGTGGTGTGTAGGAGACAAACTGAATTCGGCCATCGGACACTGAGAGAACTTTCTCAGGCAGATAGGCGATGTTGCCCGTAATGACGTTTCCAGAGTAGTCCAGAATGAGATAGAGGTTTGAGTTGGGGCTTCGGACACGGCGCTCCACACCAACGACGAGCCCGTTGATACCGTTTTGTGCATATTGTTCGGCAAGGCCCTGAATTTCTGCATCAACCGTCTGCACCACCTGTTTATTCATCAGGTCATCGGTGTTCTGCGAGATGAAGATGAACAGAAACACAGAGAGCGCCGTAAACGACGTCAGATAGATTGCGGCCAGCTTGAAGGCTGTGGTTGAGAGGATTCTAGTTAGAGCTGTCACGGATGGAATACCCAGCACCACGAACAGTATGAAGCAACGGGAAATCGAACCCTTTGTCGATTTTTGACCGAAGCCTTGAGATGTGAACGTCGATCACGTTGGTCTGCGGATCGAAATGATAGTCCCAGACGTTTTCCAGCAACATGGTGCGGGTCACCACCTGTCCAGCATGCTTCATGAGGTATTCAAGAAGGCGGAACTCGCGGGGCTGCAGCACAATCTCCTGTCCAGCACGGCTAACAGAGTGCGCGAGGCGATCCAGAACAAGATCAGCAACTTGCAACTTGGTTTCAACTTGTGGGCCAGCTTTACGGCGGCTCAGCACTTCAACGCGGGCGAGCAGTTCAGAAAAGGCGTAGGGTTTTGAGAGGTAGTCATCTCCACCTGCGCGCAGACCGGTCACACGATCATCTACTTGCGAGAGCGCTGAGAGGATCAATACAGGCGTTTCATCACCAGAGGCGCGCAGTGTTTCGATGATGGAGAGGCCATCGCGTTTGGGCAGCATGCGATCAACGACGAGCACATCCCACGTGTTGGAGATTGCCAGCTCAAGTCCGTCTTCGCCATTGTCTGCGTGATCAGGTGAGTGCCCTGCTTCCTTCAGTGCTTTGAGCAGATAGTCTGCCGCTTCCCGATCATCTTCAATAATCAAGATTCTCATTTTTTCATTTCCCAGAGCAAGGCATTGTTCGTTTCCTCACATTGACGGGAAACGATAAAAAAAAGCAAATGCTGTTGGGGGTAACCGTCAGCATTTGCATAAGTTTTATAGGTGAAGTTGGCAGATGATAAGGTCCCTGCCTTTTCTTCCAGCATTGGTTTTTAGGACTGACATCAAGTAGAGGGCTACCCTTGCTATCAGCCCCTCAAACAACCGAAACACCTGTGAGGGTATCCTTGGTGTTTCGACGAGGGATCACGAGAGGGGCGTTTCTCGTGATCCGCATTCTTGTAAGTGGCTTATTCCTCACCATTTTCCAGCGGGATCGCCACAAAGAGTGTATTCTCACCACGGGTGACACGCAGCAGAACTGCCTTGCGTCCCTGTTCACGTGCTGTTTCAACCTGTTCTGCAACATCGGTTGGTGTTTCAACTTTAACACCAGCAACTTCGGTGATGATCGCACCAGGTGCGAGGCCTTTGTCAGCAGCAGGTCCATCTGGATCTACCTTAGTGACAACAACGCCTTCTTCATCAACACCTGCCTGTTCAGCAGTTGCCAGTTCCAGCCCTAGGCTGTCTACCAATGCGGTATTCGCATCCTTGCTTTTGCTCGCTGAGGCTTGTTTTTTCTCTTCAGGAATAGTGCCGAGCTTCACAGTCGCGGTCTCGATTTCACCATTGCGCCAATATTCGATCTTCACTTCGGTGTTTGGTGAATATCCAGCGATGACCTTTGCCAGTTCACGCGGGCCGTTCACTTCTTCACCATCGACCTTGAGGATGATGTCGCCAGCCTGGAAGCCAGCTGCTTTTGCAGGGGTATCGCCCTGAACTTCCGCAACCAGCGTGCCGTTTTCGTTTTCGAGACCGAGGGATTCAGCGATATCCTTGGTCACAGGCTGGATCTGAACGCCAAGCCAGCCGCGAGTAACTGCGCCGTCTTCTTTCAGGTCAGAAATGATCTTTTTCGCAGTCTGTGCCGGGATCGCAAATGCGATGCCCACATTGCCACCGCTTGGAGACACAATTGCGGAGTTTACGCCGACAACTTCACCCTTCACGTTGAATGCAGGACCACCGGAGTTACCACGGTTTACAGAGGCATCAATCTGGAGGAAATCGTCATAGATGCCAGCGCCGATGTCACGACCACGAGCAGAGACGATGCCAGCCGTTACCGTGCCACCCAGACCGAACGGATTGCCAACTGCGACGACCCATTCTCCAACCAGTGGTGCATCATCTGTAAAGGCGACGTATTCAAACTTTTCTTCGCTTTCCACCTTCAGAAGAGCCAGATCAGAACGCTTGTCGGAACCAACCAGCGAGGCTTCCAGCTCTTCACCTTCACTGGTTACGATTGTGAACTCAGTTCCACCTTCAACCACGTGTTCGTTGGTCACCACATAGCCATCATCAGAGATGAAGAAGCCAGACCCTTGAGATTGATCGAAGCGCTTGCGTGGTGGGGCTTTCTTTTTTTGCTCACCACCTGGACCACCAAACTCGCGGAAGAATTTCTGCAGTGGGTGATCATCCGGCATATCGCGGAACATTGGAGGAATGCCCGCCAGACGATCATTCTCTCTAACCTCAGAGCGCACACGAACGGAAACAACTGTTGGCTGAACGGCTTCGACCAAACCGACAAAGCTCGGCATTGCTGGCGCGTTTACGCGGACAGGCTCGGCTTGAGCGGTTGCCGGAACAAGTGTCAGCGGAGCAACCATTGCACCTGCAATTGCCAGTGCCATGGTGCCATTGAGAAGACGGGAACGACGTTTGGAAGTGGTTTTTGCAGCAGACAGGGAAACAACGTTGGAACTTGCGTTCTTGGTCAACTTCATTTGGCTCAACTCCATTTAGTCAATCTCAGCCCAACTGGGGAAAACGGGCTTTTGCATTTCGTTGAGAATGACTATGCCAGAGCGAACCTTACAAACACCTATCTGCCACATTAATCTTCTGTAATGATGGGAAAACTTCGTAGTTGCTCCCACCTCGCTTTAGTTAGCCTTGCATGTAGCGGCTTGCCCATGCTGCAATCACGCGTGCTGCATAATCTGCATCTTTGTATTTAAACAGCAGATGATCGGCATCATCCAAAGACACAAATGATTTCGGATGCTTCGCTGCTTCAAAAATCTGAGCAGCATTCTCAATGCCAACCGTGGCATCAACCGGCGAGTGAAGAACCAACACCGCCTTTTTCAGCACAGCGACGCGTGACCGAACATCCTGCGCTTCAAGATCTTCGATAAACTGGCGCTTGATCTTAAACGGTCGTTCACCAAGCTGGACGGTGGCTTCGCCCTTCTCTTTTATCTCATCAAGGGAAGCTCCGAAGTTATGAATCACATGATCAGCTGAGGCTGGTGCACCGATTGTGGCAACCGCTTTTACCTCTGGCACCTCAGAGGCTGCTGCGAGCACAGCTGCGCCGCCCAGAGAATGCCCTACAAGCAGCTTTGGTGCTTCATAATGCTCTCGCAGGTAATCAGCGGCGCGAACAAGATCCTGAAGGTTTGATGAGAAGTTGGTGGAGGCAAAGTCGCCGCCGCTGTTGCCAAGACCAGTGAAGTCAAAGCGCAGAACAGCAATCCCGTCTTTGGTCAAAGCAGATGCAATGCGTCGTGCTGCGGAAAGATCCTTGGAACAAGTGAAGCAATGGGCGAACAGGGCATAGGCCTTTGGTTCACCATCTGGTGTGTCCAGACGCGCTGCAAGATGCGCTCCCTGAGAGCCTTCAAATTCCAATTTAATGGGATCGTTTGCCATTTGAACTGTTCCTGTCATTTCCTGCGCAGCTGGCACATTCGGAATATATATTAAGAGACAGGTATCTAGTGCGCGCTTACAGGCGTCTTTACAATTCAACTGGTTGCAAGAAGATGTGATTAAACGTGAGCCCCGCAAACCATGTCTGCGGGGCTCTGTTATTGGTCTTAGTTAGAAGACATGAGCTTGTCGAGTTCGGCCTGCTCTTCATCCGAGAGCGGTTTGACACCCGCTGTGCTGCTCTTCAGCGGTGCATGCTTTTTCTTTCGCGATGTACGCCACAGGAAAAAGCCTCCAAGCAGCAATGCGAGAGGTCCGCCGCCCCACAAAAACAGGGTATGGAACGCAAAGCGCGGTTTGAGAAGGACAAACTCACCGTAGCGGTCAACAAGATAGTCCATGACCTCCTTGTCACTGTCTCCTTCCACCAGTCGCTCACGCACCAGCAGGCGTAGATCCTTCGCCAGTTTAGCGTTGGAGTCGTCAATGGACTGGTTCTGGCAGACCACGCAGCGCACTTCCTTGGAAATTTCGCGTGCACGTTCTTCCAGAACAGGATCTTTCAAGACTTCATCCGGGTTGACTGCATAAGCAGCTGGAGCTCCCAGAAGAACAGAAGAGATCAATACCAGTACGAACTTCATCTTCATGGTCATTACTCCGCCGGAGTTGGGGTTGCTGTTGCAACACCGCCTGCTACGCCTTTGCGCTTGCGGGCTGAAACAGGAGCACCAACACGCAGGCGACGATCAAAGAGGGCAATACAACCACCCAGAGACATAAGCAGAGTACCAATCCAGATCAGCGTGATCAGCGGTTTGAAGTAGATGCGCGTAACAATACCACCATTTGCGTCAGAATCACCCGTTGCAAAGTACACCTGCGAGAAGCCGAAGGTCGCGATGGATGTTTCACTCATTGGCATTCCACTGGCATTATAAGCACGCTTGGATGGCTCCATGATACCGACGACGTTACCACCTTTGCGAAGAGTATACTGGGAGACCATCTCCTGATAGTTCGGACCATTTTGGGTCCAGCTCTTCTCATAGGTCACATTGTAACCGTTCTGTTCCAGCGTATCGCCTGGTCGCATCACTTCAACGCGTTCAGATTCAAACGCCATTGTCGTCACAATACCCAGAACTGTAATTCCAAGACCGGCATGGCCCAGAACAGTAGACCAGACGGTTGGTGCAAAGCCTTTGATACGGGCCATGGAACGACCAAAGCCAATTTTGAACAGCTGGGAACGTTCAACGATTTCCCAAAGGGAGCCAAAGATCGCCCAGAATGCCAAACCGAAGCCAAGCGCTGTCATGATGCTTGTTGTACTGACGCCCATGAACCAGATCAGGCCGAAAGTTGCGAGCATTGCGATCACAAAAGCAGAGGTCAATCGTTGGGCTACACCCCACGCATCACCACGCTTCCATGCCAAAAGCTGGCCAAATGGCATCAGGATCAGTACTGGCACCATGATTGGGCCGAATGTCAGGTTGAAGAATGGCGCACCCACGGAGATTTTGTCGCCAGAAAAAGCTTCCAGAACGAGTGGGTAAAGCGTACCGACAAAGACCGCAGCACAGGCTGTTGTCAGGAACAGATTGTTCAGTACCAGCGAACCTTCGCGGCTGATTGGTGCAAACAGGCCACCTTGACGAAGCAATGGTGCGCGCCATGCAAACAGTGTGAGTGACCCACCGACAAAGATTAGCAGGATCGCAAGGATAAAGAGACCACGTGCCGGATCAACTGCGAATGCGTGTACGGAGGTGAGAACACCTGAACGGACGAGGAAGGTCCCCAGCAGCGACAAGGAGAATGTCAGCAGTGCGAGGAAAACAGTCCAAACCTTCAGAGCATCCCGACGTTCCATTACGATTGCGGAGTGAAGTAGCGCTGTACCGGTGAGCCATGGCATGAAGGATGCATTTTCGACCGGATCCCAGAACCACCAGCCACCCCAGCCGAGTTCGTAGTAAGCCCAGTAAGAACCCATTGCGATGCCGAGGGTCAGGAAGATCCAGCTTACGAGAATCCAAGGACGTACCCAACGTGCCCAGGCGGCATCAAGTTTGCCAAGAATGAGCGCAGCTGCAGCAAACGCGAACACGATGGAGAAGCCAACGTAGCCAATGTAAAGAATTGGCGGATGGATCGCCAAGCCGACATCCTGCAGCATTGGGTTGAGGCCCGAGCCTTGCAACGGTGCAGGGCTGATACGGGTGAACGGGTTTGATGCAACAATGACGAAGAGCAGGAATGCAAAGGAAACCCAGCCCTGAGCGCCAAGAGTAGCAGCCCGGAGGCGCTGTGGAATGTTGCGTGAAAACACTGCAACCAATGCACCGAACAACACCAGAATAAGCACCCAGAGAAGGATAGAACCTTCGTGGTTGCCCCACACACCGGAGATCTTATAGACCAGCGGCTTGTCGCTATGGGAGTTTTGGTAGGTATTCAGAAGCGAGAAGTCTGAGTTCAGGTATGCCCAGGTCAATGCGGCAAAGGCAACGCAAGTCAAAAGGAACATAAGTACGGCAAGGCCAGGTGCCATCCCCATCAGACGGTGGTCTGAATTCACTGCACCCCACACTGGAAAGACCGACTGAACAGCCGCGACTACCAATGCCAGAATGAGTGCATAGTGGCCAAGTTCAATTATCATTACGATATCCTAGTATCCATTTGGCGCTGGATAACCGGCCCTTTTGGGCAGAGCCGGTTGATTTTACTTTTTAGTTTACTTTGGTGCTTTGTTCTGCGGAGGCGGCCTGTTCCTCTTCCATCCAGTGGCCATCTTCCTTCAAGGTCTCGTAGACTTCTTTTGGCATATAGCTTTCATCATGCTTGGCCAGAACTGTGTCTGCAATAAAGACACCCTTCTCGTTCATGTGACCTTCTGCGATGATGCCCTGCCCTTCACGGAACAGATCTGGCAAAATGCCCTTGTAAGAAACCGGGATAGCTTCTGCCTGATCGGTTACACGGAAGAGGATCACTGAGCCCCGGCTCTTATCAAGAGAGTCATCTTCAACCAAACCGCCAAGACGGATGCGTTGCCCAACTTCAACTTGCTGTTCAGCGATGTCGCTTGGGCTCTGGAAATAAGTCACGCTGCTGGAGAGTCCATAAAGAACCAAGCCGACAGCTGACCCCAGCACCAATCCCGCAAGACCAATAAGCCCGAGTCTTTTTTGTTTACGTGTCATACTCGTAGTTCCGTAGATACGTTGCCAACTAATGCCTTACGGCGTTTGTATTCTGCAGCTCAATAGAACATCAAAAGAAGCTCTATCTCTTTGTCCTAGGCATATCTTATTTCCGAAAACCGCTTGGTATTCATCAGAGATATGCAACCCCTGCCTTATTCGGCAGGGCTCAAATTCAGGCTCGCGGCCAGTTGGTTGATCTGTTCCAGTGCAGCCGCATCGTCCTTCAGGTTTTGCTTGGCGCGGGCGACTGCTTTTGCGGCCTCCACTTGCTCCCCGAGAATAATGCGGGCTTGTATCAGGCGTCCCCACTCGGAAACAGAACCACCTTGATCATTAAGGCGTTCATCCAACTGCACAACCATCTGGTTGATCATTTCATTGCGATCTTCTGCACTCATCTCAGCTGCTGCTTCAACTTCTTCAGCAGAAGGTCCAGCTGGCTGTCCAAGTGCCGGGATTGCCTCAGCCTCACCAGATACAACAGCGCCTCGTGCGATCAGTTCGTCACGCTGTGCTTTTGCTGCGTCCACCCAAGGAGCATTTTGATCTGCAGTCTTCAGCAGAGCATTCCAGGCAGCCAGCGCTTCGTTTATCTGGCCCTTCTGGCCCATAGCCATTGCCAGATAGTAGTAGGGTTGCAGCATTTCAGGCTTAGCGAGATTGATCCGGCGCAAAACCTTTTCAACTTCATCGGACACTTGTCCTTCATTTGCGAAAATGCTTGCTTCAGCCCAACCAACCATAAAATCGAGATTTTCAGGGAACTGGCTCAACGCCTGCGCATAGGCGCGGCGGGCCTTATCAAATTGGCTGGTACGCATATAAACAGGTGCGATTACAGCCCAACCCTGTCCGTCGTTCGGGTTTTCTTTGAGGTGATCCTCAGTCCTGGCAATCAGAACTTCAAGATCAGCCTGCCCTGCGGTTTCAGCCAAACGCTCAGCGCGTGGCTGGTCAGGGATTTCCGGAGAACCGTATTGTAAATACATACCTAGCGCTGCCAGAGGTATCAAAACAACCGCTGTCAGCTGCACAATGCGCATGCGCATTTTAGAGGGAGCTGACTGGTGGTCTCCCTGGTTTTGCTTGTGCGCGGCTAACAAGCGACGCGACACTTCAATTTTGGCGGCTTCTGCCATGTCCGGCGCGATTACACCGCGCTCAAGATCTTTTTGTATTTCTTCGAGCTGGGCACGAAACACAGCTTCATCATTGCGCTCATCAGGACTAACCTTGGGAGAGCGAGCCAATGGAACGAGTACGGCCAATGCGACCGCCGCCGTCAAAATTGCGAGAACTAACCAGAATGTCATAGTGGCTTAAATAGACAGGTTCTAAATGTGAAAGGCAACAGTTCCCCCCCTGCGACGGGCAGTCGCACAAGCCATATACCCACAAAATACCTATGAAGTTGCACTTATTTTCTAAAAGACGCAGGCACTACTAGGGGGTTAGGCGGCATCTTTCAGGTAAGTCTTCTGTCTGCGAATGAGGTTCGCAGTGTCTTCCGGCTCCAGCGAGATCTCACTCATCGAGATTAAACGGCTCAATTTTCTCGAAATTTCGCCATAATTCGGAAGGTTTTCAGTCTCGTTTTGCTCGTCTTTGGGAGCTGTCAAAAGCTTCTCAGAGTTGCGATCGATGAAACGTTCGACATGATCTCTGGTTGAGATTTGCAGCTCGTTCAAGCCAAGCACGCCTGCATATTGCGACGCTAACTTGGCGAGTTTTAATCCCCTCAAACATTTGTGATAGGCGCGCTGAATCTGCTCCAGCCGATAACCACCCTGCAAATCTGCAAGGTCAGGTTTTGTTTCTGAAGAAATTGCCTCCTCCAGTTGTGCTGGGAGGTTGCGCAGTTCATCGCGTAACAGAATACACAAACGATTTTTGAGCTGAACAGCACGCTGGTTCCATTGACCGCAAGCGCTGAAGCCTTCGAGTTCTTCCAGTTCCTCAAAATGCAGCAGGCAGGCGTTGGCTGCTTCCGGAAGTCCAACAATGGCCTCCTCTTCCATGCGCCAGCCTTCAACGACAGACACACTTTGCTCCAAAGAAGACAAAGCAAACTCTATAAAGGCTGCGTAAGGGGTGCCCGTAACATCTTTCAGGCCAGGAACAGCTGCTAGGGTTTGAGCCAGTTTAATGAGGTCAACAGGCGCTTCGTCCAGACGAAGGAATGACAGCGCTGCAAGATAATTGGCCTCAGCTCTGTGCTGTTCCATATGGGCACGCATGTTTTGCAAACTGTTACCGGAGGACATGGACAGGATGTCTTCTGCAAAAGGTGGAGTGTCTGCCATCACCTTTTCCCATGCAGGTGCTCTTTCCAAAATTACCAGAACGTCACAGAAGAAATCAAAATTGACGTGGCCTCCAACCTTGCGGCGAAGCTTTGTCTTTATCTGAATGTCTTGATCTGCTGCTTCCAGCTCTTTTTTTGCAGCAGCAACCAAACGCAGGCGGAGACCTTCAGCGCATGTATAGAGTGCTTTCTGGATGGTTTCGTGGGTCGTGGGCAAATCTTGTTGCTGACACAGCTCTTCCAAGGCCTCTACCGCTTCGGTAAACTCATTAGAAAGAAGCACCTGGCGCATGTAGGTCCAGAGCGGCTCCATTACTGTGGCATCGATCCGACCTTGTTGTGGCGTGCTCAGCGGTATTTGAATGAGGAATGGTTGAAGGGGGCTTAGAATTGCGCGCTTGAGTGGCGTATCCAGAGACAGCTTATTCTCAGGAATGTAAGAGGCTTCACCAAGGAGCCTGCGAATAGTGAGCAGCATGAGCTCGGCATTTGGCACAGATGTTCCGCTTTGCACGGTATCATCGACAGACCGTTCCAACATCCGCAAAGCAGATTGAGACAAGGCTCCTAACACCTTCTCCATTTGCAATGCTTTATGGTTGACCTCGTGCATCCAAATCTCTCTGGTACTCAGCTTTACACTGGTTGAGCTTATACACGCTCAACCCTCACAACATGCAGCAGACGACAACTGCTAAAATTGTATTTGTTGATCAAAACTATCGGCGGAATTGCTTAATCAAATCTTGATAAGCAGCCTTTTTCGCATGCGAAAGGTGTGTTTCCTTCCGCAAAAACTGCTTATAGCGAGGGATTTCGGGCTAGTTCAGCGCTGCCCAGCGCTCACCGTCCTTACAAGCCGCACCTTTGATCAGCTGCGTTTTCTCATCATACGCAATGGTATGTTGGAAATCGCGGCAGCGGCGGTCATTCACGTAATAGACAGGACCAGACTTAACTGTGCCTTGCGCGCCAGAGAATCGGTTGCGCCAGACAACTTTGTTGCCTGCATCAGAGGCATTCAACGCTTTGCTCTGTGCTTTATAGACGGTGTCGAGGTCACCGCTTCTGAGCAGTTGCTTCAACTCGCCTTCTGTGGCGCTGTCGATTGCAGCCTGTGCTGCTGCGTTTTGCTCACTGTCAGAAGACCAGAAACCGAAAATAGATGAGGATTCGGCATCGGTTTGAGCACTGGTGACATGATCAGATGTCGCACAGCTGGCTAAACCGCCAACAACGACAGGTAAGACCATCAGTTTTTTCCAGTTTCGCACCAACATGCATCCTCTTTGTCGCTTTTGCGACTTATCCGTTTTCCGGAAAGGCTCTTTGTCCCTTCCAAGGTCTTCCAGTAAGGCCTCAAACCAAAGCAGCGTCATTAGCTTGAAAACGCTTTCGTGGAGCAACCCCTTAAAACACAGTTACACTTACTATCAGGACTGTTTGAAACAGATGCAACCCCTGCCCCAAAACAGATCAGATTGTCAGAGACGGCAAGATCACCGTTGCCTTCAATCCACCTAACTCGCTATCGCCAAGTTCAAATGAACCACCGTAAATACCTGCAATGTCAACAATTATGGATAAACCCAAACCCGTTCCAGGGACGGTTTCATCCAATCTTTGCCCTCTGCGCAGCGCACTTTTTTTCTCTTCAGCCCCCAATCCAGGGCCATCATCTTCTACGACCAGAGCGATGAGTGACGCAGAGGAATTGTTGCTTTTCAGCGCCACTGACACTTTTTTATCACACCATTTGCAGGCGTTATCCAACAAGTTCCCAAGGATTTCCTCCAGATCTTGCTGCTCACCACGGAACAACAGAGTCTCATCCATATCAACCGTGATCTCAGGCTCTTTGTCACGATGGATTTTTTCCATTGCACGTGCCATGCGCGACACCACAGGTGCAGCTTCGCACGACACACCGATCACCCGGCGCTGAGCTGCCATCCGTGCTTTTTCCAGATAGTGCTGAACTTGCCCTCTCATAAGATCCGCTTGCTCTGAAACCTTCAAAGCGAGCGGTTCATCTGAACTTCTGGCCTCGTTGGTAATGACAGACAGAGGCGTTTTCAGGGCATGAGCAAGATTTCCCACCTGTGTTCTGGAATGTTCCACGACTTCTCTGTTTGAGTGGATGAGAGCATTGAGTTCAACAGCGAGCGGTTTCAGCTCTTTGGGCAGATCTTCCTGAACTTCTTCCTCTTTTCCCTGACGAACCCGACCAAGGCTCTCCTGAAGTTCTGTTAGCGGCCGTAAGCCAAAGCGCACCTGCAGGAAGATGGCGGCGACAAGACCAAGACCGAGAACACCCAGCGTGATCGCTGCTTGCCATGCAAAGGATGCGGTACTTTCGCCAAGCTCTCGCGTGCTTCCGGCAACTGCAATTGTTACAGGTTGGAGACCACCAAACTGGATACGCTTTTGCAGGAGGCGCAGATCGCGGCCAGCTGGGCCAGTGATATTTTGTTTGAGTTCCAGTTCGCCCTTCATGTTTTGCAGGCGCAGCGTGTCACCAAAAAGAGATTCGCTTTCAAACAGAACTTTGCCACCACGTTGCACGGTCCAGTACCATCCTGACAGCGGCATGTTAAACCGTGGATCACCGATACGGCTTAATGCAGGGTTCTTCTGCTCCCCTTCCGCAGCAAGGGCACTGACAATTGCTGTCATGTGGACTTCAAGGCGTTCATCCAGTGCTTTCTCACCCGCTTCACGAAACAGAGCAACAAGAATAGCACCCGCAACAACAAGGCTGACAACAGCCCACAGGCCCGCAACAAAAATCAGACGCCATGCCAATGACGCCTGTTGCTTCTTGCGAATGAACCTGATGGGGTTCCAGTTGAGCAGCCCCTGCAAGTTGTTGGTGTCTGCGCTGTTCTTATCAGGCATTTTCTTCCTGTAGCCTGTAGCCCAATCCACGTACGGTCTCGATCAGTGAACTACCAAACTTCTTGCGCAATCGGCCTACAAACACCTCAATGGTGTTGGAGTCGCGGTCAAAGTCCTGATCGTACAGATGTTCAACCAGTTCGGTTCTGGAAATTACACGGCCTTTGTGGTGCATGAGGTAAGACAGCAGGCGGAACTCGTGAGAGGTGAGTTTTACGGACATGCCGTTTTTCGTCACTTTGCCTGCCTTGGTGTCCAGAACAATGTCGCCAATGGAAATCTCGTTGGAGGCCAGACCGGCGGCGCGGCGCACCAATGCCCGCACCCGTGCCAGCACTTCTTCCATGTGGAAGGGCTTTGCAACGTAATCATCTGCGCCTGCATCAATGCCAGCAACCTTATCGCTCCAACGATCACGAGCCGTCAGGATAAGGACTGGCATGGAATGACCATCTCTGCGCCAACGTTCCAGTACACTGAGACCATCCATCTGCGGCAAACCAAGATCCAAAATGACAGCATCATAGGGTTCGGTGTCACCGAGGAAATGGCCTTCCTCGCCATCATATGCTTTGTCGACAACGTAACCGGCGTCTTCCAACGCTTCAGACAGTTGTCTGTTCAAATCCCGATCATCTTCAACGATCAACATTCGCATAAGATCTACCCCACACAAGCACTCAGGCTCATAAAGCAGTTCAGACTGCTCTAATTTTTCAGTTGCGCATTCCTATCTGAAAACCGTTTTCCACTTTTCAGATAGGAATGCGCAGTATTGCCTAATATCGCTTTCAAAATTCGTTCAAATTCAGGCAGAAAAATCTCTATCCAGAGTTCTTCTCAGATCGGTTACAACCGGCGCCCAGTTCGTGCATCCAGTGTCACTTGCGAGACGTTGCCGTTGTTGAGTACGGACAGCACATAGACCAATTCCCCTCCTCGCTCACAGAGCTTGGCTGAAAGTATCTGCCCATTGACCCGCAGCGAACCCAAAGGCCGCGCCTGACCGCTGGCAACAGCTTGCCTGGTCTGGCTGGAGGACAAACACGCGGCCTGCGCAGGTGCAGACCATGTAAAAACCGTTGCCGCCAAAGCCAGTGCCATCAATGAACGAAAAAAGAGGTTGTGGAATTGGTGTCTCATAGGGCGTCTTCTAACCGGCACTGGCTGAACCTCACATGAACGAGGTGTTATATATTTCAAAACAAAGACCTAGCAGATTCTCTGGGGTCTGTGATGTTTCTTGGCTTGGTTTGCAAATAATCCGGTAAAAGCAATTGTTAAAGTGTTACGCTCGCCAAGCAATCTGAAGTTGTCCCCAAACCGAATTTCGTTGAGTTTTGAGCAACTTCACAGGCCACCAGATGCTGACCTGCTCCAAATAGCGATTGCAGCTCGGTTTGTGGGATTATCAGGCTTTCCTGTGTCACCTCATATTCACGCAAGGCGGTTCGTTCATTTTCGCCCCCATCCTGACGATAAAGCGTGACCGAAAACTGAAGTTTATCCTCTTGAAGAGGAATATCTGGCGTTGCCCAACTGTCCGCCTCCCATCTGGCTCTGCGAATCCATTTAAGTTCCAAATCCCCACTATCTGTTTGGCTTGCACTCAGATGAACCGGTGCGAATGGTTTAAGTGAGCTTTGTTTTCCGGCATGGCTTGTGTTCACTGCCCATTTAAAGCCCAGGGGTTTGCCAGCTGGAACGACACGATATGAGAGCGCAACATCAGCTTTGTCGCTGGTCCATGGCAGTTTCAGCAGGGATTGGTCCAAAAGGACAAATTCGGCGTTCTCCTCACTCGACGAAGCAACCAGATGCTCCGTACCCAATTGCCCTCTGAGTAACTGCGTGAGTTTGTAAGTCATGGGGGCAATCAGTTCAGCCTTGCAGAACTGTATCACTTCCCACTCATCATTTTTGCGAATGGCACAGGCATTTGCACCTGACATCACGTCGAGCTGCTTTCGGCTTTGTAACTGGCCTCCGTAGAGTTTTACGGTGATATGAGAGACCAAATCCCATCGCCAAAGTGGGCCGGGGCTGAGAGGTTCTTGCAATATGCCCATGGTGGCTGGTTCTGTCACCTGCACTAGCGGTGTGAATTCTTCACCTGAGCTGGAGCTGTACAGCTGATAGGCACTCGGCCAATTCGCATTGTAGATAGCGACCACCGGGCTTCCATCATCCGCTCCCTCACTGTGGAACCTTGGCAAATCCAAGACGCTGACAATTGGCGGACCTGAGGTGGTGTCGTTGAAAGATCGTTGTGATGATCCCTCCGTGACTGCTGCAGCGATATTAGGATATCCGTTGAGCCGTATGGCCTGAACGTCCAGATGAGCACCAGATGAGATCTGATCAATCCGGCACTGAACGGAAGTGGTGCCATCACCCAGAAGCTCGCCGGGAAGTTCAAGCACATCCCCCGGTCTCAGAGCAATTTTACTCAGAGCAAGTTTAAACTGAAGGGCCTCCCGATCCAGCCACACGCTCTGGTGCATTTTTTGAACCAGCTTTTTGGCTGAGGAGAGCGAAGCTGTGATGGGGAGCTGGATATTGGAGGTGCGCCTGTCCATGCCTTCCAGACGGCGGGAGGAGACGACGAGAGGCTCATAATTGTTATTGGGGTCCATTCCCCGCAGTCGGAGTTCAGCTGGCAGGTCGCTACCATCATTGCGGCTGATGGAGATGTAGCCCTCCTCCTCTTCAGCTTCCAGCAGGTCAGCAAGGCTCAGTTTTCCATAATCTGTGGCCTTGGCGTATTTGGGGAGGATGGCCAGATGGGTTCCGCGATCAACGGCGATGCCTCCGGCGAGTTGCAGGACGGGAGAAAGCGCAGAGCGTAAGGACGTTGGGCCTGTCACGATCAGACCTTCGAGGGTTTCGCCCAGTTCAGCGATCTCTGTCAGCTCTTGTGTGTGTCCAAAATCATCACGCATGGCACGGATGAGGCCTGAGAGAGAGGTTGCGCCGAGACGACCTGTCAGCCAATGGCCGAGCTGCCAATTCTGGCCATCTGCCCAGACATCAGAATATGTCGGGAACTCGGGGAACGGGCGGGCATCCCATGTCCAGAGGAAGGAGTTGTCCGCATCGACCATCGTACCTGCGTAAGCGCTTGAGGCTGGATTGTCGCCCTGCGCCCAGTCCGGATGGTCTGTTCCCCAATAACTGAGGCTTGCTTCCAGCGCGCGACGCTGGACAAGGTCATCCTGCTGCCCATTAGAGAAATGCGGTAATGCGCTTTCAGCAGACTTGGGGTCCACGAAGACATTGGGCTGGTTCGTTCCTTTGTCTACAGCAGGAAAGCCGAGTTCGGTGAACCAGATGGGTTTGGATTGCGGCACCCAGGGGGTTGGCGTGTTCTGTTCAGCACTTGCAACACGTTCAAAATGTTGGTTCTGCCACCAGTTCTTAAGGTCTTTTTGCCGAAACACCCATGGCTTGTTGTAGGCTCCGTCCGTAATCGGGCTGCGGGTTTTCTCAGCTCGGTCTGAGTCATTGGCATAATACCAGTCGTAATATTCGCCAGAGGCTACTCCCTCCCGAAGTTTCTTGAGGTTGTAGGCTGTTTGCGGGTCATCGTTCTGACGCAAGTCGGATAGCGGCAGGTAGTTATCGATGCCGACAAAATTGATATCAGCATGCGCCCAGAGTGGGTCTAAAGGAAAGCGCAGGTCACTGGATTGAGGGGTGTGGCCCGCATATTCGCTCCAGTCGGCTGCGTAGGAAAGTTTGGTCTGGTCGCCGACAATCTGGCGGACCTCAGTGACCAGTGTTTTCAGGTGATCAACGAAAGGAAACGTACCGCCACCTGCCCAACATTGGGTGAGACCGCGCATTTCTGAGCCGATGAGAAACGCCTCCACACCACCGGCCTCTTTTACCAAATTGGCATAGTGCAGGATAAAACGGCGGAACCGCCAGTCGCTGTCTGAGCCGACAAAAGCGTCTATCTGCGGTGTAACTGCGCTGGTTCCCTGCTGCGTTCCGGGTTGTCCTGCTGCGATGTCAGAAGTGATGCGTCCGCGCCAGGGGAAGCTGGACTGCTTGGTTGCGCCATACGGGTCGGGCAGCTGATTGTCATCGGGGATGTCCATCATCACGAAGGGGTAGAACATGACAGCAAGGCCGCGACGCTTTAGTTCCTTAATTGCTTCTGTGACAGAAGCATCGGAGGGCGTGCCACCATAGGCAGGTCTGTCATTGATGCGGGAGACCTCCTGCGCTTCAGCGCGGGTCAGGCCTGCAACGCTCCAATTCTCAGGTAGATGCTTTGTGGTCTGGTAGGTTACTTTGGGCTGAATGGTGCACTGGGAAGCGCGTAGGTCATCGCCAAACCAAGCGACGACAAGCGCGACGCTTTTCAGGTTTGGGCAAAGTGCCTGAAGTTCATCCAAAGAGCGGACCAGATCGGTTTCCTCTCCCTTACCATGGCGGTTGACGCTCCGGGTGTTGCCGGGAGCGAGTTCCTCGATGACTTCCTGCGGGTGGTAGGCAAACTCGCCTGCTCCGGGGATGAGTGTGACCGCCTTGATCTGCTGTTCCAGTGGTTCAATGGAGCGGAGTACTTCGAAGGCGAGTTGAGGGATGCGGTTGCCGAACTCTGCCAGAGAGAGGCGTTCGAACACCACATACGCGGTGCCTTTATAGGCTGGCGCGGTGCCTTGCTTGGCTTCGATCAGGGGGTCGGGTTGTTGATCTTCTGCTCCCAGATACACCCTCATATTGATTGCGCTGGTGTCCAGCTCCTTACCGTTGGCCCAGACACGGCGCACTGCGGTGATGGGGCCTTCACAGAGGGCGACAGCGAAGTTGGCGAAGTAGCTGTGGCTGGTTATACTGGTCGATGAGCCAGTGGATTTTCCACCCTGCTTTTCTTCGGAGACCACCTCTTCCAGCCGCGTTGCCCAGATGATGTTGCCCGTTACTCGGACACGGCCATAGACAAAGGGAAGAGATGCGCCTTCAGCTGCGGTTTGTAACTGCAGATCGCCTATCTTACCGACAGAAAGCTCTTTGTTTTCATCGAAGATCTGTTGATCGATCCACGCTCCACCAAGAGCCCCCAGTGTTTGTCCGATTATGGCACCGAAAGGGCCACCGACTGCGCCGCCAACGGCTGCACCAACACTTGATAGCACCATTGTTGCCATGGTCCTGTCCTTTCCGGATCACTGACTTGAGAAGAATGAAAAACGCCCTGCAATCTTGTTGCGCCACATGGGCACCAGCGGGCTTTCAACCACTCCCACCGCCTCGTAAGCATGGATGAAGCGGTCTTTGCTGGTCATACATCCAAGGTGTTTGCAGGGAGACTGCGGTGCCCAGCGAAACAGAATGACTTCCGCTGGCTTTGGCTTTTGCAAAGACCCTTGCACCTCGTTCAGATATTGATGCGCAGCATTGAGCAACTGGTCTTCGCCGTTCAGCTCCGCCCATTCAGGTGCGTAACTGGCGGGAACGGGTGGTTCGGTGTGATGCAAAAAGCGATAGAGGCCGCGGATAAAGCCAAGACAATCGCAGCCGGCACCTTTGGTTGTGGCCTGATGCTGGTAAGGCGTTCCGACCCAGCTGCGCGCTTCCTTCAGGAGGGTTTGGGGAGACTGCTGCATGATTACCCCACCAGCTTTTCGCCGTTGTTGGCGGCAGATTGGCTTTCAGGTCCGGCAAGGATGAAGTCATTGCCCGGCATATGAGGAAAGCCTCGGAAGTTCTCGGTGTTCTGGAACTTCGTCTGGCAGTTGCCCCAGCCTTTATCGCAGCCTGTGGAAACGGACGCGGATACCGGATAAGTTTGCTCCAATAACAAGGGTGCCCAGAGCGTGAGTTTGTGCTTGCCTTGCTCAATGAGGTGACTGGCTATGCGCAAGGGTTGATTGGCGTATGGGCCGGATTGAAAGGTGAGATTGCCGAAGGACCACCAGCCTGTGCCGATATCGGTGTTGCCTTCGATGACCAACCGATTGCCGTCTTCTTTGCCTGTGATACTCACCTGTCTTGTGTAGGCAGCGGCGTCCAGGCTGATCCCGCAGTTGGTATCTCCCAGATCTGCATGACATTGGTGGGAGAGCTGCCTGCCTTTGGGCTCAGAGAGTTTGGTGGCCAATGAGCGGAACTCGGCGCGGAATACATCGGCATCTCTTGTGACTTCGCCAAGGGAGCCGCGCCGGAGCAACTGGTGCTCCTCTGGTTTTTGCCAGTTGACCAGATAGACCTCGACTTCGGCATTGTCCCAAAGACCCGCACTCAACTCCTTCTCACTTAAGCTGTCGGAAGAGAGGACACCCAGTGCTTCTTCCTGTCCGGCCTGAAAGTCAGATTGGGCCATGGACTGAGTGCCATCCAACCCGATGCCGGGTTCATAGGTTTTACCGAGCAGTGAGATTGGGTGGTCGTGGGTGGTGAAACCGAGGCTGAGGCCGGATGGAGTGGTTAAGCGCCAGCAGTAGGCCACGGTTGTGCCCTCACCGGTCAGGTGTTCTTTCAAAGCAGCATTGAACATGGGTTTGCTCGCAGAGTTGGTTTCAGATGAGAAGTTCGACGAGTGGGATGGACGGCACCTGCCCTGCCTCAAAGTGCAGGAGGTTGATTTCCAGCTGGTCGTTTTCAAAGCGCGTGGGCGTGTCGAACAGGAAGCCCGCCGTGATCACCTGATCGTTTGAGGGAATGTGGCCTGCCTGAAATTCAAGATTGCCTGTCAAAGGATCGAGAAGCACATCACTGCCGACAGCTTTCAATTGACCAGCGACCGCAACCGAGACAGTTCCTGCCACTGGTTTCGTGATTTTGCGTTGCCAGGCAACGCTTGCCGCTCCCACTTGCTTGATGAGCTGGAACGTCTTTGTTGTCCCGTCGCCAGTTCCGATCGTCACATCGGTTGCAGATGGAGTTGCATCAAAGGCGCAGGATTTATGATCCATGGGGTCACGAAACCGGAATCCGCAGAGGCGACCACCCACTTTTTCGAAGAATGAGAGCACCCGTTGCAGGTCTGCCGAGCTGCGCAATCCGGTCCCCACATCAAAATGCCGTCGCGTTCCCTTCCAGATGGCGTTTCGGGTTTCTGCGCCATTGAGTAACCTTGTGACCTGACTGCGTTTTTCTACTCTGACAGAAGCCCCTAGGGAAATTCCAAGTGGGAATGATTCATCAACAAAACATGGTTGCATTTCACCCTCCTGTTTGACTTGGCTCAAGGCTGGGCGCCCGCGAAGCATCTAATAGGTTTGACATGGGAAAGTAATCTGCGTGATTTGCGTAGACCCGTTGTCGATGCTCCTCCCTCTTTGCAAAGCAACGGATTTTTCCAAAAAGTTTGCTACCACCGTCCGGTAGCAAAGCCACGTCGGTCCTTGAGTCCCTCCTCTTCAATGCCGACGTCATAGCCCGCGTCGCCCCCGTCCGGTGGCGCGGGCCATTATCATCGCAATCTGCCCCTGAGATCTTTCAAAGCTGCGCACATCCTGTGTCGCCACATTTATTGTGACGCTGGGCTGCGTGTTGCCCGCATTCATGACAACGCCCAGACGTCCATCGTTACCGCGCTGCAAAGGCAGGATTGCCTCTGCCCCCGCCTCTCCCATCACCCCCAATCCCGTGTTGCCTGCTGCGAACATCGTCGGGCTGGAAACAACCCCGCCTTTTGCAAAGGGCGTCACGCCTGCCACATTGCCAATAGCTGATGAAATTCCGGCAGAAAGCAGGTTTTCAAGTGGCTTTAAGGCACTGTTGAGTGCAGAGCTGGACATGTTGAGCGCGACTTGTGAGAGGATCGATTGCAGGTCTTTGCCAGAGGTGACTGCGCTTTGCAGGCCTTTGCCAAGCTCTGAAGAGAACTCTTTGGCAAGGGTGTTGACCTCCTGCATGGTTGTTTCCAACTCACGCGCGTCTTCTACGTTCAGCGGTTCATTAAAACTATCGGTCATGGTGTTTGTTGATCCTCTTTGTCTGGGAACTGGGCCAGCAGCCCTTCCAGTACACCTCGTGTGATCGTGCGGGCACTGCGGGTTCCCGGTGGAGTGAAAGCCATTTCCAGCTCAACCAGTGTTGATTGCCAGAAGGTGTGCGGTGACCAGCCAAGCTCCCGGCAGGCTTTGTGCATCAGGTCATGCCAGGGCACAGCTTGATTTTCAGATTGCCCGGGTTTCACGGTTTTGACTGCTGAGGTGGAGAGAACGTGGCGACCAGCAGTTCCCCTGCCAGCTTGGCAAGGGCTGCAACGCCGCCTTCATGGGAGAGTTCTGCGACCTCTTCGTTCTCAATGACAAGTCCACCCCCGCGAAGGCCTGCACCCAGCACTTTGATGATGTCGGCAGCACTCAGCTGCCCAGAGGAAAACCGCTCGGTCAGCTGCTGTAATGTGCTGCAGCTGAGCGCGTCCTCCAGCTCTGCCAGAGCCCCGAGTGTGAGCACAAGAATGTGCTTTTGACCGCCAAGGTCTGCGAGGACTTCACCGCGCCTGCGATTAACACCTCTGCCATAGGTTTTAGGTGGCATCCTGTACTCCTCAGGTTAGCGGGGTGAACGTGAGAGCACCGGCGGATTCCAGCGAGATCTCAAAGGTAACTTCAGATCGGTAGTCGCCGGAGTATTCCAATGCAGACAGGTGAAACGGGCCTTCCAGTGTTCCAAAGCCGGGCAGGATGACCTGCCATGTACGCAGCTCTCCAGCAAAGAAGGCGGTGCGGACTTTTTCTGCGGATGCTTTATCGCGAAACAGACCACTGCCAGAGAGCGAGGCGTGGCGAGTGGAGGCTCCTGCCAGCAGCTCGCGCCAGCGGCCTGTGCTTTCGGCATCAGTGATATCAACGGGTGTGGCGTTGAGGGCGAGGCGTCTTGAGCGCAGGCCTGCCACGCTTTCAAAGGTGCCGTCTCCTACTGTATCCAGTTTCAACAGCAAGTCTTTTCCGGCCTGAGCGACCATCTGTTTTCCTCTCAAAGGTTGGTGTTAAGCAGTCTTTTGCAGCAGGACGGAGAATTTGATGCGTCCGTACCATGTGCGACCATCGCCCAGACGGCGGCAGCTTGTTTCAGTCATGGTCAGGCCTGAGGTTTCAAGTCCAGCAGGTGGCGTGACACCCGTCTCCAGCAGTTCGTTGAAGATCTGCAGGACTTCCTGGGTTTGAGCCCGGTCTGCATGGCGGGAGTAGATGCCTATGGAGCCTGTGAGCCTGCCGCCGTCATCCAGATGACCTGTCAGCAATTGTGTGGTGACAGCCTCCAGCGTGGCGTAGGGCAGAGTTGCCCCTCTTGGCACGCCGTCAAACACCCGCATTGGATCTCCCAGATAGGGCCTTAGCGATGCCTTGGCGTGGATTGCCTGAAATAGGGCTTTGCGGAACTCAAGCTCCCCCATCATTGCCCTCCTCTTGCTCACAAAGGATTTGCATGAAGGGCGCCTGCTCTGAGTGCGGGAGAACTGCTTTTACCCTGAGGCTCTGTCCATCCCGCTCCACCCGCCAGCCCTCCGCCACATCTGTGCGGCGGCGAAGGGTGAGCGTGAGCGGGTAAGTGCTGGCGATACGGCCTGCCACGGTACTCTGTGAGCCAGTGGATGCCTCTACCAGCCCCCAGACCATGGCGATTTGCTGGTAACTCCTTGTGACAGAGCCATCCGTGCCATTGGTGATCTCTGGCCTGAGTAACAGCAGGGGTTCGTTGAGTGTGCCTGCTGCTCTCATATCCTGAGCACCTTGTAAGGCGAGAGTGCTGCCTCGAAGCCGTGGGGCATGAGGCCTGTGAGGCGGTCTTCTTCCAGCATGGTGCGGCGCTCGTACCAGAAGCCGACCAGCATCAGGATCGCGGTTTGCAGGCCTGCGGGAACCGAGGTTGCTGCTGAGCCATAGCCAGCTTTGAAGTCAACCTCGATGCCGTTGAGGTCTCGCAATGGCCCAACCGCACCTGCCTTGAAGCGCAGGCGGGCGGGATTTCCGGCCAAATCCACCTGATAGTTCGACGCTGGTACCAGATGCTGGTTGCCTTCCCTGTCATAGGTGTAGACCTGCAGGACTTGTGCGACCGGCGCGACAGGCAGGCGGATCAGGCGGTCTGGTGAAAGATCATCCAGAAGCAGTCGCCACTCCTGATCGATAAGAGCCCGCCGTGTGAGGGTCTCCACCTGTTCCCGCGCGGCTTTGATCAGACGCTCGATCAGATCATCCTCGTGGGTGTGGGAGACCCTGAGCTGCGCATGCGCCTGGGCGAGAGAAACCGGCTCCAGAACCGGTGGCACTGTGAGTATAGCCGTCACGGCGGCTCCTCCTCGATTGTTGTTGAAGATGATTAGGCGCTAAAGTTCAGCAGTTTGTAGGCGTCGAAATCCATGATGCCGCCGCCGACGCGTTTGGTGATGTAAAACAGCACGTTTGGTTTGCTGGTGTACGGATCACGCAGAACAGAGATGCCGACGCGGTCCACCACCATGTAGCCACGGTGGAAGTCACCAAACGCGATGGCGTATGGATCAGAGCCAGCGGTCATGTCTGGCATGTGTTCAGCTTCCGTGACCGGGAAGCCCATGAGGCTTGGGTCAGCACCTGCAGCGGCTGGTGGTTGCCAGATGTAGTTGCCCTGCCCGTCCTTCAGCTTGCGGATGGCAGCTTGCGTTCTGCGATTGAAGAGGAAGCGGGCGTTGCGGCGGATGGCGGTTTTGACGCCGTAAATCAGCGAGATCAGCAGATCGCTTCCGTTGGAAGAGGGAAACGCCCCTGCCTGTCCTGTCTTGATGGACCCGATGGAGAGGCCTGTATCATTCAGCGTGCCGTGAATTGTGCCTTTGAGCAGCCCTTGTGGCTGACTGGTGCCGTTGCCATTGAGGAAGGCAGCGGATTCCTTTTCTGCAAAGACGGTTTCCACCTCTTCCGCCAGAATTTCCCCGATGTTGACCGCTGCGTCGTCCAACAAGGTTTGGGTGACGGCTGGCAAAGCAGAAAGCTCGAAGATCTTTACCTCCCGCATCTCAAATTTCATTGCGTTTGTGGGCGTGCTGCGGGCATCGGTTTCGCCTTCCCAGTCCGCATCCGGGTTCACCGTTACGACAGGACGGCGGTAGGATGCGCCGGAGATCTTGCGGTTGGACGCGATGGAACGGATGGGGGACAGGGCCGTGATGCGGCGCAGGATGTCCGTTTCCAGCTGCTCCGGCACCAGATATCCGCCATCGCCAGCAGTGCCGGAGGACATGGCCTTTTGCTCCAGCGTTTTAAGGCGGGCCTCCTGCCCGTCACGCATGTAGGTCTCAAACGCAGATTTGTGCTCTACCTCAGCTGATGGGCCGCCGGTGGTTTCTGGCGTAGAGCGCGGCAAGCGCTGGGATTTGAGTTGGAGTTCGTTCAGATGACGCAGCTGACCGTCGATGATCTCGTCCAGACGGGCCAGTTTTTCGTCCAGGAGCACATCCGAGCCGGATTTTTGCTCTAGTTCGGCCAGACGCATGTCGTTGGTCTGGGTGTACTCAGAATAAGCGTGGTTCAGCTGGTTAAAGCTGCCAGAGGCCTCCATTCCAGACACAAACTGCCCTGTTGCCGGACCAGAAAGTGCGGGATGAGCTGATTTTCCTGCAGCTTCCCTTGCGAAGTCTTTGGTCTCTAATGCTGGATTGCATGTGTTTTTCATAGGATTATTTTCCTTGTAAAGCATATAAAAAAAATGCGGCGCCGATTGGAACCACAGATCGTACTTTCAAATAGTCAGGAGCTTCAGGAGACCACAGTCAGCCGTGCTGATGGCAGCAACGGGAACGTGACCAGCGAGATCTCCCAGAGATCTACCGCCAGCACATCCCGTCTGCCGGTTTTGCTGTTGCGCTGGGCGCGGCGGGTTTTGAAGCCGATGGACAGTCCGTCCAGAATACCCGTTTGCACCATGGCGATGGCTTGTTGGCCCTGTGTGATGCCCGGATAGAGCAAGCCCTTTACAAAGAGGCCGATGCTGTCCTCCTGAATGTGCAGCCACTTGCCAATGGGGTGGGATGGATCGTGCTGCCAGAGCATTTTTACATCCGTGAGTTTTTGCTTTTGCAGCGTGTTTTGAAACGCACCTTTGCGCATCACGTCGCCGCCCTGATCGCTCAGTTCAAACCGGCTGGCATAGCCCTCAATGGCGATGGGGTGATCTGTGTTCAAATTGATTGCCTCCCTTAGCGAGCTTTCAATTGTTTTTTCTGCCGGAGTTTGCTCCCTCCGACTTTGCCGCGCGTCGCTCCACCAGTGCTCCGGCGAGGGCCTTGGTGAAGTTGGCGAAGGTCTGTGCAGGGGCTTCATTGCCGCGCTGCGTTGGCTGTTGTTTTTGCTCAACGGGCACGGCTTGTGTTTTGTGATTTTGGGTCAAGGCGTCACCTTCAACCTTTCAAATTATCTCAATAGTCAAAGGGTGCGATTTTCATTGATCCATGCGGAGCAGCTGGTTGAGTTTTTCCAGTTCACTCATGAACTCCTCGAACCTGCGATTGAACCGGATGACTTGCTTAAGTACCCACAAGAGCAATGATGTGGAGGTGCCTGCCCAGGCACCAAGCGCCACATGGGCAAGATCTCCTTTTGCAGCGAGCGCAGCCAGCAGCTCATTCATCTTTGCCCTCCGCCCCATAGCCAACGGCAATGCGTTTTTCATCACGGGAGAGGAAGTCCGCTGCGGTGATGCGATCCCACAGTGCTTTGCGTTCCAGCGCCAGCGCTTCGACAGCATCAAGGTCCAGCTCCAGCGTGACCTGCTCATCGTAAGCAGCTGAGAGCCA
Source organism: Pseudovibrio sp. W74 (assembly GCF_001623085.1). Taxonomy (NCBI): domain Bacteria; kingdom Pseudomonadati; phylum Pseudomonadota; class Alphaproteobacteria; order Hyphomicrobiales; family Stappiaceae; genus Pseudovibrio; species Pseudovibrio sp. W74. Next base: position 49,545 of record NZ_LMCJ01000046.1, on the reverse strand, counting down.
ATTGGAGAGCTCGGAGAGAACCCGCGCGGCGAGCG
>NZ_LMCJ01000046.1:44084-49476 GCF_001623085.1 Pseudovibrio sp. W74 | reverse complement strand
CCGTCAGTCGCCAGAAGGCGCGGTTGGCTTCCTGATAGTTGGCGTAGGTGTTGTCTCCCGGAATACCGAGCAACATAGGCGGCACGCCGAAGGCCAGTGCAATTTCGCGGGCGGCGACATTCTTCAGCTCAATGAAGTCCATATCTTTGGGCGACATACCCATCTGTTTCCAGTCGAGCCCACCTTCCAGCAGCATAGGGCGGCCAGCATTCTTCGCACCCTGATAGGAGCTTTCCAGCTCTTCTTTGAGGCGGTGGAACTGGTCGTCCGTCATGTTCATCGCATCGCCTGCACCATAGACCAGCGCACCGGTTGGACAGGCGGCATTATCGAGCAGAGACTTGTTCCACTCTCCGGCGGCATTATGGATATCAAGAGCAATTTGCGCGGCCTCGATGGGCGCAAAGCCGTAGTGGTCGTTGAGCGGGTTGAAGAGCTTGATGTGCAGAACGGGTTGGAGCTTGTCACCGGGCGCTTTGCGCAGTTCCACTTTGCGGCCTGCCACCTGATACTCGTAGGCCTCCACCCAACCAGCCTCATCCACCAGCACCTTCATGCGGTCGGGCCTGAGAGAGTGGAGCTCGCGCGGTGCGCCTTCCAGCGAGACGGCCTCTACATAGGCATTGCCGGAGACCAGCAGGAAGCCGTAGACCTCCTCCAGAAACGAGCGCCGTGTTTGCATGGGTGTGGGCTGGTTCAGAAGTTCCATCAGGGGATGGGCTTCCAGCTCTTCATCGCCCACTTTCACAGTGAGGGACACGTTTGCGGCGGCTTCGGAGATGAGACGCACGCATCTGTAGGCGATAGGATTTCGTAAATACCCTTGGTTTATAAGTGATTCATAGTTGCGCGGGGTCCAGACGGCCCCTTCACCAAATCGCATGAAGGCGACTGATTTTGCCCGTGATGCCTTTTGCTCAGTTACTGGTGAAAAAACTGAATCAAGAAGTCTGCGTAACCCCATGAGATCAGAGTCCTTTTCGCTCTAACTTAATGTTTTGATTCATGTATTTGAGTGTACAAAAGCTGTTTGCTTTTGGTCTGCCTTGATAAACAGCTTTAACTCATTTTCTCGCGTATCCTTATCCGAAAACCGGTTCCCACTTTTCGGCGATACACGGAGGGCTAATCCTCACAAACAGATTCAAGTTTGCGAGCTAACCCTTCCAATTATTGGTGTTTTTACAGTTTGCGCAAGCGTGGTTTGCCTGCAGGGCGGCGGTTGAGTTCTGTTATGGCCCAGACCAGTGCATCCAGCCGATCTGGTGATCTTCCGTTGCTCAGGCCACCAACCCCAAAGTCGGAGAGTTCATCTTCCAACTCAGGAAAGACACCGCAATGATGAACGCGCCCCTGCTCGTACAACAGGGCGACTGGCTCTGCTCTGCGGCGTTTACTTTTGGTTGCGTGGACGGACTTTACCGGCACGCTGGCATCGACACTTTCAATGACCTCACGCACCATCTCGCCGCCTTGATTGACCTCTGCCAATAAGCAGTCCGCCTCCAGCTCATGATAGAGTTTGATGGCTTGCTCAGCCCATGCAGCGGGGCGCAGGCCCTGGGCGGTTCTGTCTCGCAAGACATGCAGATCACCTGCCTCTGTGATACCTGCTGCGACGATGCCACAGGAATCTGCTGTCCTGCCTGATGTGGCTGGCGGGTCCACGGCAACAACAATGCGCTTCAGTTCGGGGGCATCCCGCACCCGGCCCATCTCGAACCATTTGCGGGCGAACAAAGCGTCTTCCCGGTCTTCAATCAGTTCGCCATCCAGCTCCTGCCGACCCAATCGCGTGCCACCATACCGCTCTGCCATTTGCAGCAGGAACACCTCTGCTAGAAACGCGGCATTCGCTTTCGTTCCAGCCTTTGTCACCACGGTGCCTTTGTCTTGCAGCAGCAGTTTTAACAGCGGCGTAGACTTGGGTGTTGTGGTCACCAACTGCTGCGGTTGCACCCCAAGACGCAGACCGAACTGGAGCATGTCGAAGGTTTCTGTCGCGTTGCTCCACTTGCCTGCTTCATCACACCAGGCGGCATCAAACTGGGGGCCGCGCAGAGCCTCAGGATCTTCTGATGAAAAGGCCCGAGCGACCGCGCCGTTCGCCCATTCCAATCGGCGCCGTGATGGGTTCCACTGAGGCTTGTGGCCTGCCGGGTGGACGGTGAGCAGACCGGAAATGCCCTCGATCATCACCTCCCGCACATCCGCGTAGGTTTGCCCGACGAGCGCAATATTGCCAGCCGCCGGACCAGCCCATGCTTCTCCTGCAACCTTACCCTTGACCCATTCTGCCCCTGCTCTTGTTTTGCCTGCACCGCGTCCGCCCATGAGCAACCATGTAGTCCAACTGCCCTCAGGCGGGCGTTGATGGCCGTGTGCGAACACTTGCCAGTTATATTGAAGATAACTCAGTTCATGGGGTTTCAACGAGGCGACAAAGTCATGAAGTTTGCCCTGCGCCACACAAGCTTTCAATGCGCTGCGAAAGCTGTTGTCGCATCTGGTCATCACTCACCTCCTCTGTGTTGTCCTCACCGTGTGCTTGCTGCAGGTCGATCAACATATCCAGCGTCTTGGCGAGGCTGGTGATGGCTTTTGCTGTGGCATCCATCTCTCCCGCTGCTGATTGCGGATCACCGCTTAGCTTTTTCAGTTTGGCTTCCAGTGCGCTGACCTGCTTTTCAAAGGCAGCATAAAGACGGGCGATCAGGCGTCTGCGTTCTTCTGGTTGAGAGCTTGCAAGCTCCTGCGCCAGCTCCCACTTGCGCAGCCATCCTTCCCGTTTAATCTTGGTGGTGATGGTGCTGCTTGGCAGGCCAGTCTTGCGAGCGATATCAGCAATTGAGATGGCCTCTTCTTCCACCATGCGGCGGACGACCTGCCAGACCTCTAATGGCACACGCAGTCGTGCTGCCTGCTCCTCCTCCAGTTGGGGCTCTTGCTCCTCCGCCATCGTTCCTCCTGTCGCTAAAATTGATTGCGTATCGATGTCCGAAAACCGGTGTCCACTTTTCGTCGGTACGCTGTAGGCACAAAAAAAGCCGCCCATTGAAACAAGGAGCAGCTGGTCAATTCTCTAAAATGTAGTGCAGATAGAAAGAGTAAGACTGCCTCTGCAGGCACTGTCACACTTTCTCTAGCATGCCAAAACCCTATCAAAACAGCGGTGCGCTGTCAAGATTATATTCCTAAAGTAAGTCGCCCAAAGAGGCATGGACACTTATCCCCGTTTCACGTTAGGATTGAAACTCGTTCAACTTTAAATAAAGAAAGCTGTAAGGCTTTGATGCGACATTCAAAAAAGCGCAGGCCCTGAGGCACTGCGCTGGCTTTACAATTGCTTTGAATTTTGACTTATACCCGCTTCTCACCTGTGGAGAAGTAATTGAAAATAAACATATTTTGCAGGATCAGTCTTTGGTGTATTCCTCATCCGGCCAGTCGACGAGATAGTTTTCGAACTCTTCTGGCTCCATTCCATCTTCGCTGATGGTTTTGTCTTGGACTGAGATTCCGGCGTCATGCACGCTTTGCGGATCTTTTGAAACAAGCGGATGCCACCAGTACAGATCCCTGCCCTCACGGATTAGACGATACGCACATGTTGGCGGTAACCATTTCAAAGTTCTTACAGTTTCCGGCGAAAGCTGTACGCAATCGGGCACTGTGTCGAAGCGCTGTTCATAGTTTTTGCACCTACATGTGGTTCCATCCAGCAGAGTGCACGCAACGTTTGTCCAGTAGATTGCGCCTGTGTCCCAATCTTCAAGTTTGTTCAGGCAGCAGCGTCCACATCCATCACAGAGTGACTCCCATTCTTCATGGGTCATCTCATCTAGGGTTTTGGTCTGCCAGAAAGGGCGGTGACTCTCAGAGTTTACGGATACCATTTATGTCGTTCTCATTGCAAAATTCCGATGGGAATATCGCGAGGATGTCGCTTAGCTAGTTCTTCGGTTTGGTTCATTGTCCCCCTTTGCGCATTCAGGGGTGTGACCGGTACTACGGGTAATCAGTTTGGAAGAGAACTCTGATAACAGCGAAAAGCAGAATGTCACGGAAAATTCTGCTGAAAATGTGAAAAAAAAGGGCAAGGAGCGATCTTTTACCCTTCAGGATCTATCTCAGCGGATGCTTGCAACCGATGCATGGCTGGATTCTGCGCTTTGGCACACCTCACAGTTTTTTGGGGTGTTCTTTCGTGAGTACTCGGCCTTCATGCGCCGGTTCTCTCTGCGCGGCCCCTCCAAGTTTATTGCAGGGCTTGCTTCCGAAGGGCTGACCTATTGCGCGTTCGGCTTTCTGATCGTGCTGACCTTTGCGCAGCCGGCCTTTAAAGCAACGGAACGTTCTGACTGGAAAACCACCTCCGACTTTTCCGTGAGCTTTTTTGATCGGTTCGGAAACCCGATCGGCAAACGCGGCATTTTGCTGAACGACAAAATTCCACTGGATGAAATTCCTGATCACGTGATCCAGGCCACCCTTGCTACCGAGGACAGACGTTTTTTTGATCACTTGGGAATTGACTTTGTTGGCACCTTCCGCGCCATGGTTGCCAACATAAAAGCACGTTCTGTTGTGCAGGGTGGTTCGTCTATTACACAGCAGCTTGCAAAAAACCTATTCCTTTCAAACGAACGCACATTACAACGCAAAATCAAGGAGGCTTATCTCGCTATATGGCTTGAGATGAACCTCACAAAGCGAGAAATCCTCAAATTGTATCTTGATCGCGCCTATATGGGCGGCGGGACATTTGGCGTTGCCGCCGCTTCAGAATTTTACTTCGGCAAAGACGTGCGCGAAATTTCGCTGGCAGAAGCTGCAATGTTAGCAGGGCTTTACAAGGCCCCTTCCAAGTATGCACCGCATAAAAACCTGCCCTCTGCCCGCGCCCGCGCCAATGAGGTACTGACGAATATCGTCCAAGCTGGCTTCATGACTGAGGGACAAGTTATTGGCGCCCGGCGTAATCCGGCCGAGGCGATTGACCGGAGCAAAAGCCAAGCACCGGATCACTTCCTCGATTGGGCGTTCGAGCAGGTGAAAGACCTCGCGGAACAGTACCCAGAACTCAGTAATGACAGAGTTATTTCCGTTCGCACCACGCTTGATCCGGGCCTGCAACGGGAAGCTACCAACCAAATAGAAAGCACCTTGCGCCAATACGGCAAACGTTACGGCGTTGAAGAAGCAGCCATGACAGTTATCACCACCGAGGGCGCTGTGCGCTCTATGGTTGGTGGGCGCGATTATGATGAAAGCCAGTTCAACAGAGCGACGGATGCACTTCGCCAGCCGGGTTCCTCGTTCAAACCGTTTGTATATATGACGGCCTTCTTGAATGGATATGAAAGCGAGAGTGTTGTCCCCGATCGTCCGA
>NZ_LMCJ01000046.1:19591-44051 GCF_001623085.1 Pseudovibrio sp. W74 | reverse complement strand
CAACATCGGCGGCTGGAGCCCACGCAATTATACCCGCCGCTATGCAGGTGCCGTGACGCTGAAGACGGCTTTGACCAAGTCGATCAATACGATTCCCGTTCGTCTGGCACAGGCCATCGGACGCGATAAGATTGCAACCACAGCCTATATGATGGGCATCAACAGCGAGCTGCGTATTACGCGCGCGATGCCGCTTGGCGTCTCTGAGGTTACGGTTCTTGATATGACAAGTTCCTACGCGGCCTTCGCAGCTGGCGGGAAGAAGGTTGACCCCTACGCCATACTAGAGCTGCGTAATTCAAAAGGCGAGTTGCTTTACAACCATGATCGTGACGCTGGCCCTTCTCTGCGGATTCTACCGTTTGATAAGGTCTCGATGATGAATGATATCCTGGTGAACGTGGTGGAACGTGGCACTGGCCGACGTGCCCGGCTGGATGGAATTACTGCAGCCGGTAAGACTGGTACGACACAGGCTTATCGCGATGCCTGGTTCATTGGCTACACGGGCAACCTTGCGGCTGCGGTCTGGTATGGAAACGATGACTTCTCTTCCTCACGCCGCATGACCGGAGGTAGCTTGCCTGCGATGACCTGGGGCAACTTTATGAAGTATGCGCACCAAGGGTTGGAGCTAAAAGCTATGCCCGGTGTGGAGCCGCCAGAAGGTAAGGATGTTATTGCCGCAAATGGTCTTAGTGATGTTGAGATTACAGGTCCACCAGAGCTGCTCAACAGAACGTCTCAGCAAGTTCTGGAAGCGCTTGGGAAGCGGCTGCGTGCGCTTCCATTCAACAGTATTTCTCAGTCAAACGTGCAGGCCCAACTGGGCTTTGACGCAAAGGCGGATGTGACTTATACCCGATGACCCACACCCCTCACATGCCTTTGGTGGCGGTTCGCGAACCAGAAACCACCCAGATTTTTGATGGAGAAACCTCCTGGCAAAAGCCTTGGCCTCATATTTCGCCATTGCTTTTCAAAGCGCCGTTTTTCTCGTTCGGACCGTTCTTATTCTCCATCATGATTGCTTTGATCGTGGGGATAGGCAGTGCTTATCTGTCGCTGAGCAGAGGCTCTCCGTTCAGCGCATTGGAAAGCGGTGTGTGGGTTGCGCACCCGCATGCAGGGACGATCGACAGTGACCCTTACAGTACAGCGATCTTTGCTCGAACCGGGCGCGTGCCGCTTGGAAGCGGTGAAGGCATTGCGTTTTACGCTGCCTTTGATGACAGCGGACGGGCGCTAGACTCCCAGTGCAATTACCGAATTGCGGGTAAGGTGCCATCTACACGGCTTTGGACTATTACGGCTTTGAACAACGCCCTGGAGCTGCTTGCGACCGATGCTGGCCGCGCCTCCTTGCATAGCCATGGCATTTTGACGGATCACACAGGCGCGTTTGCGATTCAGGTTTCTCCTGAAGCCCGACCCGGGAACTGGCTGCCAACCGGGGGGAATAACGGGCTGGTGTTTGCCATGCGTCTTTACGATATCCCCTATACCACGGGTGCCGGCTTGAGTGCTCCAGTGATGCCTGCTGTTGAATTGGTGAGCTGCAAATGAATGATCTCCTCAATAAACTGCAGGACATTTACATTTCCCCTCGCTGGATTTTATGGGGCATCGGCGGATTGCTCGTCGCGGGGATAATTCATGTGGCCATTGTTTTGAGCGTTCCCGCTTATGTTCCGCATTCCCCTTATGAACGCGTTGGCGGCTTTGGTGCAGATCGCAGTTTTCAGATGCTGCCACCGATCTTGCCACGCAGTGAGCCTCTGCCGGATCTTGATCCATCTATGCGTCATGCGATCTGTCGTTACTCCCTTGAGAACGGCCCATTGATAGTGAGCGCGTTTGCTCCCTCTCCGTTCTGGTCGCTTGGCCTGTTCAATGAAAAGGGACAGGTGACTTACAGTCTCAATGACAAGACATCTGAGGGCGAAGCTGTGCGCATGCTGGTGCTGACACCGCAGCAGCTTTCGATCCTGCGTGAGAACCCGCCTGAAGACCTGGAAGAGATGATTGTGGTTGAGACGAATGAGCTGAGGGGGTTTGCGCTGTTCCGTGCCTTTGCACCGTCCAACGCGTATCTGCCACAGATCTCCGCAGCGCTGCGATCTGCAACTTGCTCTGATCTGCCAAAGATTTAGAGCACCACCCGGCTATTTTTGCGGGACAGCGCTCTCCAAACCCCATCCGGTAAAGATGCGAGACGGTTTCTCGACCTGTTCTGCCGGACGTTTGACCTCGGCATAACATTTGGAAGGCAGTTCTTCATAGGTGCGACGCAGCTGTTCGTAACCTTTGCTCGCGTCCCAGATTTGCTGGGCAGACGGGGTTTCCACTTCCAGCGCGTTGATGGCGATCTGATAGGCCTGTAGGCGGCGGCCTGTGGCGCGGAGTACCCAATCCACAAAGGACTTATTCTCGCGCACCCTCGCCTTTACCCCCGTTGCAAACTGCGGGTTCACCTGAGTTTGGCGGCTCAGTGCCTCCAGACGCTCATGATCACTCACCAGAACCTGACGGGCAATTTTACAAAACGGCAGGAGGAGCTTTTGATCAGACCTCATGTCATCAATCAGGCGAGTATAACGCGTTTCGCTGGAGCGGTACTTATCCGAGCGCAGATAAACGTAATAGTTTGACGGATTGATCGCAGCATATGGATCTTTCAAAAAACCCTGACGTTCCAACTGAGCCTTGTTAGCTCCAATCCAATCCTCAGAGGCCGGAGGCACAACCAGCGTCCATCCGCGATCACGCAGTTCATTTTCCTGATCTGTCAAATTGAGGTTGGAAACATCTTGCTTCTGGGAATAGCGGTAGAGCATGCCCAGATCTTCTGCGACGCGGTCATGGAGGAAATTTGGCTTTGCTCGGCCAAAATCTCCAGTGGGTTTGGCGCAGGCAGACAACAGCAGGCTGGTTGAAGACACAAGTAGGAGACAAGTCGCAAAGGTCCGACCTTTGCTGATCAACTCTGTTTTCCCGAACTCGCCCATGACTCACAATCCCACTGCTTGCAGCAATGGAGATACAGGCAAAGAACGTAGGAAGCTAGTCCCTCTCGTATTCCGAGTGCTCTTCTACAACGCGAATAACGCCAACTCTGCTGCGGCAGCCTAATCCTGACGGCATTTTGTAGACACCCGGGAATATATGGATCTGGGCTGATGAAACCTGGCGGTCAAAGCCTCTGCGTATCTCTAAGGGTTGCCTTCGAGACCGCTCAGTCACGAGATAATGAAGTGTACCCATCGTTTGTCCTCTGGCACATTTACCGGTCAATTCCGTGGTTCTTCCAAGCCTCAGTTAAGCGGAGTTTCAGTTAATGAGCTGTAAAGCATTTGCTCCTAAATTTAGCTAGTAATTATATTCGATGTCATATGTGTCGCTGTGTATTTCTGGCGATTGCGAAAAACATCGAGAAATCATTGTTTTGCGTATACAGGTTCCTTCACTCATGGAAGACAGGTCTCAACTCTTAATTGCAGCAACAGAGGCTTTTGCTCAAACCGGCCATTCTCATGCAAGCTCTCATATGTATGAGGAGTTAGCGCTGCAGCACCTGTCATCAGCCACTGCGGCAAGTCGATTGAAGGTAGCACACCTGTTGTGCCCGATCTCTCATGCTCCGGAGGCCGTGATGAAAGCTCTTGCAAATGACCATGATCAGATGATTGGAAAATACGTTGCTCTCAATTCCAGGAGCACCGTTGCCCCTTCACATCCAGCCAGTTCCTCTGATGAGCTTGCAGAAGATCTGCTTGGTCTCTTCCTGGAGAGCGCGCCGATCTCATCATACAAAGAACTCTCAGTAAGCCTGTCAGATGCCTCTGCTTCAGATGACACGGTTGACGCTCTGACGGAGAATGAGGCGCAAGAACTAACACTTAGAGGTCTAAAATTTGGCCATACGAGCATGGTTGGCCAGTTGGCGCACGCCTGCCGCATGACTCCAGATCAGATCCATCAATGCTGTACGCATTCTTCTCCGGACGGATTCGTTATCATGCTCGTTGGTCTTGGGTTCTCTTCCCGTCTTGTCGATCAGCTGCTCGTCCGGTTTTGGGGCACACTCATTGAGACAGATCGCATGAGAGACCTGCAAAAGTCAGCTGCTGGCGTTAGCAAGAAGATTGCGCGACAGTTGCTCTGCAGCTGGAGTGGAGAGATTTCTCATCCTCGCTATAACACGATTTTTGAGGCAACCGAGACAGTTGTGCGGGAACTCAAAGCCCAGGGCACATCTTTAACGCGGCCCTCACATTACCATTCAGAACTTGCGACCCTTAAAGCCTGAAAATAAATCTTCAGGCCCCGGCTCTTTTGGCAGTGACAGGAAGCTTCTGGCTTCCTTATCTTCAACTTCGACAACCCAGAAGTCAGGGTCCATGCGCTCTTCGCGTTTGAGTTTGGCTTCAATTTCCTCTCGTGAAGTCTTTTCCATCAAACATTCAAACTCGCGATCAAGTGGCTTTTCCTCTTCAAAGAAAGACTGCGGTGCAGGACCGTAAAAGTCGTAGGTCGTGTCCAACCGATCAACAATGATGAAGATTGCACCTGCTTCCAGCGCGCCTTTGCGGCGTATGCCTGCGAAAGCACCTTCCCCGAAGCACCGGCGTGTGTAAGCAGCGACCCAAAATTCAGAGGTTACTCGCATCAAGTTGTCTTTCTTATTGAATTAGTCGCGCTATCAGATCCGCGTGCCACTGACGGTAGCAAGCTTAGAGAAGAGGGCTTCGCTCATTTGCCCGTCTATCTGCAAAGCATTATCGCGTTGGAATGCGGCAATTGCAGAAGCGGTCTGTCCACCCGGAATACCATCAATTGTAAGCGGGCCGTACCCCAAATCCGCCAATGTTTTTTGCAGGCGCTTGATACGCTCAGTCATTGCATCCGTTTGACCGGAGACTTGTGTCAGATTGGAGCCACTTTGCGTCAGCGCCTCTATTTCCTCAGGACTAGCCCGAGGAATAGGAATCTCAGTCCCTTCAGCAGACGCGGTGTTTGGAGACGGCGTAAACGCGGCAAAGTCCATTGTCAGCCGTGCGAGCAGCGCTTCGGTCACCTGCCCGTTTTCACTCATTGCGCGTTGTCTTTGATAAGCACGGACTGCCCGTTCTGTCGCGGGACCGAACTGGCCATCCAAACTGCCCGGATACACCCCTAAACGGCGCAGTTCTTTTTGCACTTCAGCAACCAGCTCTTGCTGCCTCAATCTCTGAGTTGCTCTTACAAGTTCCGAGCTATCTAACTGGCTTTGAGAAACCCGCGTGGCGACCATTGGAGAGGGATGCTTGGCATCTTGCAAAAAGGTTGCGTTCACCGCGATCAGCGATGCCATACCAACGAAGCCTAACAGCACCAGTGTAGAGAGCTTGTTCATGCCTGGAGACTTTTTGGAGGCAGCGTTAGCAACAGCAGCATGATCGACTTCGCCATTTTCATAGAAAACACCGTCTTCGTCATAGTCCACATGCATTTGGTAATCACCATCAGGCTGCGTATGTGCAGCCCCCCTACGGGCTCCACCTTTGCTCGCTTTTTTGCCGTTTGGCTTTCGCCCCACCATCAAGCACTACCTCTTTCAACGCAATTTGTGTGTTACCCGAGTACTCGGTTACTACTAATTTAAACTGGTGTCTTCCTGAGAGGTTAGAGATATCGCCCTCACCTCAGCAAGTCCACTTTGAATAGCTCTCTGCCCACCGAGAACCACCATAAAACCTTGGGTTAAATTGGGCTGTATTCTGGTTTTCCAGTCCTACTGTTTCTATCAAGTTTTGCTTAAAAAAACTCTTATGTGCACTTTTGAGTTTTAATTGTGAGCCCCATCTGGTGGCTTTTCACTTCAATAAGGTGCCGCTGGGATACTTTTTCTACACCTTTTATTAATCATAGATACGCTTCGCAAAATTTTCGAAAGACGAAAAATAGCCATAAATTTCAGTAGTTTTCAAATTTACATAAAATTTGATTCAATTTTATTGAGAACAATATATGTTATATTTGAGAGTAAACCCTATAGTTTCAACAAGTTAAACGACTATCTAAAAGTTGTCAGCCTATTCGGCGCACTTGAAACCCACGGGCGAAGCCAATGTTCTTTTTGCTTAGAACTACATTTTGGATCGGACTTGTACTGCTTCTGCTTCCAATTGGAACTGGCAGTGATGAGGACGCACCATCTATTGGGATCGTTCAGGTTTACCTTGCTGCTCAATCCACCGTGAAGGATCTTGGGGGTTTTTGTGATCGTAATCCCAATGCTTGCGAGATGGGCGGCTCGGTCATCACTCTCGTCGGTTTAAAGGCAAAAGAAGCTGCTCGCTTGACCTACAATTACCTCAGCGACAGTGAGACAGAAGATCTGCAACCCACAAAGTTTGCTGCTCTGCCGTCAGCTCAGGATGCTATCGAGGCAATACCGTTTGATGAAGTTGCAGCTGGCCAGCTGCTGCCGAGCCTTACAAGCCCATCAGACGAGCCTGCACATTCCGGTACACTTAGTTCAGCTGATCGGGACATTCCATGGCAACTCGATCAAGACCAGCAACAGAACAGCTCTGCGCAAGCAGATCCGTCTGAACAAGGTCTATTTGCTGAAGTTCAGCCAATCTATGCAACTCCAGTTGCTGCTGTTCCGTTACCGCGTCCTAATCCGCTGTATTACGGCCGGAATTAAGGTCAATTTCCATAAATCTGAGCTATTTATGGCCTATACTCTCATCTGGAGTGTGGGCCGTTATATATTTTGAATCCAATCGTATTGCCCCTAACCGGTTAGCGCGGTAGAAACGCCCTCAAAACCCTGAGTGAAAGAATAGTATTATGACCACTGCGATCGCTGATATTCTGGAAGGCTTTGAGTTCCTCGAAGACTGGGAAGACCGCTATCGCTATGTCATCGAACTGGGTCGAGAACTTGAGCCCCTGACAGATGATGAACGCAGTGAGGAAAACCGCGTTCATGGCTGTGTTTCTCAGGTCTGGCTTTCGAAGAACATTCAGGAAGATACCGATAAAGGCCCGATCCTGTTCTATAAGGGCGACAGCGATGCACACATTGTTCGCGGTCTTGTTGCTATCGTTCTTGCGCAATACTCCGGTGTTTCTGCAAAGGAAATTCTTGCTACGGATATCGAGAGTATATTTGGCAAGATTGGCCTCAAAGAACACCTGACGCCTCAGCGTTCCAATGGCTTGAGTTCCATGGTTCAGCGTATCAAGGATGATGCGTCCGCAGCTCTAACTCCGAATTAGACGCTGCCCAACTCGCCATCCGAGCGTTTTCGGGACCGACCGCACGACTGCGAGACGAACCGTAATGTGTAGTAAGTCGGTCTAGCGCCAACCCCAGAACAATCTTGGCTGTTCGTTGTGGCCATTGACGCTCGCTCTCAACCTGTTTCAAAGGCTTCAAGAAACAGCACACATCCATGAGAACGCCGGAGAGCTCTGGTCCGACAGTTGAGAGAGCTCTTTGAAGGCGATCTCTGGCATCGTAAACGCTGTCGGATACATCATCTACCTTAGTACTCGATCTTGATGATTGCTCGCTGCGCCAGTTCGATCTAACGGTACCCCAAAGTTGCGCGTAGGTGAAATCTCCTCTTAATCGCTCACCTGCTTCAAACTGCAGCTCCGAGATGTATCCTCTCCCCGTTTTGTCCTTTCTACTCCTTAGCCAGGCCAGTGGACTTTCTGAGTTGATGGTATTGATCTGAGATTGCTCCGTTTTAGATTGAGTTTCCAACCCTCCAAGGCTCAATTTTCGCCGCAACCAGCTTTTGCCTTCTTTGGTCAGTTGGTAACCCTGCGCATAGGGAGCAACCAGCGACAGGGCTATTGCACGCGATAAGGCAGCTTTAGCATCCCCCTCAGGTTCCGCTTGCGGCTTTGCAACTGCGAGCCCTTTGCAGAATTTGATGAGCTGCATTTCAGATACTGCTTCCTCAGGCTGGGTAGGCATCAGGCTGACCTCCGGAGCTTAGGGAAGAATGCATGCGCGCACTGGCCACAGACGCAGACAGCTGCCCCTCTATCTCTGAGAGGACAGCATCAAATTTCGGATCTTCTCTTAAATCTTCAACCACTTTGCAGGCATGAGCTGCTGTTGTTCTGTCACGCCCAAAGACTGCACCTGCTTGGGACAGGGTCATGCCCATTGAGACGTGAAGAATATACATAGAGACTTGGCGGGCCTGTGCAGCTTTTGCATAACCGCGGGAGGCAGAATGAAGCTCCTCTGGCTTCAATCCAAATGCAAGCGCAACACGGCCTGTCGCCATCCAGTCCACCGCTGACAGAGGCTTTTGGGACAGTCCAGAATGAACCGAAGACTCCGAACACGGACTCTTGGACATTTCATTTTTCTCCCCCTCAGAAAATCTTGGCATTTAATTACTCCAATGAACTGATTGGTTATCGTCAAAGAACAATTGATTGTTGCCCTAGCGATACTCGGGGGGGATAAGATTGGTACCTCGCGGTCTCAAAGCATAAATTTTTCTAAACGACTGGCAGACTTAAGCGATTTTTGAGTCCAGCTTCGGAGTTTCGAAAGCTGCCCTTAAAACCTTATCGAATTATTTTTTTGAATTAACTCTTGAGACTTGCAGGTGTTTTGAGATCACAACTTAGTAAAGCACAAGAAAATTAGAACTTAAGCTCTAGTGTCAGATGAACTAATTTTACCTTTACGGAAGGTCGAAGAAGGCGTGCCAGGGCACTATGCACAACACGTGCATCCTTAAGGGAAATTCATCAATAATGGGGGGATAAAAAACAGCAGAAGGGGAATAAAAAAAACCAGCCCCGATTGAGGCTGGTTTTCTGTCAGGATATGTCCTGAAATTACTTAGCGCGTTTACGCTGCTGGCCAAGACCCATTTTCTTAGCAAGCTCAGAACGAGCTGCCGCGTAATGAGGAGCAACCATTGGGTAGTCTGAAGGCAGACCCCATTTTTCACGATATTCTTCAGGTGTCATATCGTAATGCGTGCGTAGGTGACGCTTCAGAGACTTGAACTTCTTACCATCTTCAAGACAGATGATGTAATCGTTCGTAACAGACTTCTTCACCGGCACAGCTGGCTTGAGTGGCTCAGGCTCTGGCTCGGAAAGATCACCACTGGTTTTCTGCAAAGCGACGTAAACGTCGTTGATCAGCACAGGCAAATCGGCAGAGGCCACAGTGTTATTACCAACATAGGCTGACACGATATCAGCAGTCAGTTCCATCAAATTATTATCTGCAGGGATCTCGCTCATCTCTAACCTGTCATCTTGTGGATCTAAATTTCGTAGGTGTGCTTACTTACTACAGAGCTAATACTTCAATCCGAAGATTAAACGTTAGATCCGTACTTATCTCAGCTAAGCTTCGACTCTAAACAAGCAAAAACCATAGGAGGCTTTTATAGAGACAGGAAATAAGGATAACAAGTTAAATTCGGCATGAAAAAGCAGATTTACTATGGTTTTTTGTGCATTGTGATTTAGAAGGACCTTACAGACTTCCAACAAACTTGAGAAATCATAGAAGTAAACTAGATAAACTGCTTGCCCTAATGTACAGGTAAAAGAATGAGACTTTGCTGTGTAATTGGCTGTTGGCAAGGCGATGCCGGTGAAACTCACGTTTCTAGTCAACCGCCTTCCCAAAGGGCATTGTCGATTATTTCTGGTGATTTGGTTGCACGAAACCCCAGAAACTGTGATCGAACCTGACATATTATTGCGGCGTTTCAGGCTCCACAGACTTCTTCGTCACACTCAGCTCGTCCAACTTGGTTTCCTTACAAGGTTTGTAGCCCACGACATAGGCTGCGCGTGCGATGAGGTGTGCAGAAACCGGAGCCGTCAACAGAAAGAAGCAGACGGTCGCGACAGCGCGCATGAAATCATCCCACTGCTGCGAATAGAGGCCAAGCGCCAGCACCATCAAGCCAGACCCCAAAGTTCCCGCCTTGGACGCTGCGTGCATGCGTGTGTAGACGTCTGGCAGACGATTGATGCCAAGCGCTGCGCCAGCTGCGAAGATTGCTCCTATAATGAGCATTATTCCGGTCAGGATGGAGATAACTGCTGACATCATTTCTGCTCCTCCTGCTTTTCGGAATCTTTGATTTCCTGCATGATAATAAAGTCTTTGGCTTGCCCTCGATTTAAGATGAAACGGGCGAAGGCAACGGTTGCCAGAAAGCCGACAAGACCGAGTGCAAGCGAGATATCGATATAGAGCGTGTATGATGACCCGACACCCACAGTCGCTATCAGGCCAATGGCGACAACCACCAATAGATCCAGTCCGACAATACGGTCAGGCAAAGTTGGGCCTTTGATGATGCGATAGACAATCAGCAAGAATGTCAGGCCGAGAATAAAGAGCGCGATGCTCACACAGGCATACAGAAAATCTGATGCGAAAGCCTCAAATCCGTTCATCGAAACGCCTCCAAGATCTGACGTTCAAAACCATTCTTGATGCCATCAATTGTTTCTTCTGGGTCTGGCACGTTGAGACAATGAACAAACAAGACCTTTCGATCTTCCGAAACATCGACGGAGAGCGTTCCCGGTGTCAACGTGACCATGTTTGCCAGCAATGTGATCTCAAAGTCTTCGCTGACTGAGAGCGGCACTGCGATGATGCCTGGGTGGAGATTGATCTTCGGTTTGATAACAATCATCAGCACCCGCCAGGAGGACAGCACCAACTCTTTGAAGAAGCTGCCAGCAAGAATGAGAATCTTCCCACCGCGCTGAAAGTAGTCTCGAAATGCGATCTGTTCCCGGATCAGGAACAACGCAATACTGGACAAGATAAAACCGAAAATCAGATTCAGCGGTGTGAATGAGCCGGTAACAGCGCCCCATGCTGCTGCAAGCAGCAAGTTCATGAGAAAGACCGTGTTGTTCATCGGATGCCTCCAAATACGGAACCGATATAGGCTGTCGGATCAATCAGCGTTTTTGCTCCATTTTCAGTTATGGACATCATGGTTTCCGGCAAGATCCCAATTATGAAGATCAGCGCGGTCAACACGACGAGTGGCAACCAGATGCTCCACGATATCTCAGAGGCGTCAGAGCTTCCGGCAATGGGGAGAGCTTGAATGCCATCCACCGTGTGCTCATTCCCGCCCCGCCAGAATGCGAAGATCCAAAGACGTCCTACAGCAATGGTCGTAAACAGCCCAGAGACCAGAATACCAGCTGCGACCCAGCCACGACCAGCTTCTAGCGCACCAGCTACGAGCAACAGTTTTGCCCAGAAACCAGAGAAAGGTGGCAAGCCTGCGACTGCGAGCAAGAGGATCAAGCCTATTCCAGCGCCCAGAGGCGTGCGGATGTAGAGACCTCCGATTTCCCGCAGGGAAAATGTTCCGCTCATCTGGAACATGAAGGCGACCAAGAGATAAAGCGCGGTCATGATGAGAACGGAATGCATGGAGTAGAAGATCGCACCAGATACAGCAACTTCATTGCCGACTGCGATACCAGCCATCATGGCACCGATACCAGCGATGACGAGATAGGCCATCAGCCGTCGGATATCTGTTTGAGCCAGCGCACCAAGTGAGCCGGTCAGCATCGTTGCGATGGCGACTATTCCAATTAGAGAGGCGAGCCAGTCACGACCTTCCGGCATCAGCAGAAGCATCACTCTAAGCAGCGCATAGACACCTACTTTGGTGAGTAAGCCTGCAAAGATTGCGGCTACCACCAAACGTGGTGTGTGATAAGAGGCGGGAAGCCAGAAATTGACTGGGAACGCTGCTGCCTTCATTGCAAATGCAAGGAAGTACAAGGTTGCCAAACCAAGCATTGGACCAGAGCTGTCAAAGGCTTTCAGCTTGCCAGCGATGTCCGCCATGTTCAGCGTACCAACCAGACCATAAAGCAGGCCAGTTGCGGCAAGGAATAGCGTTGTCGCAATCAGGTTCAGCACTGCATATTTTACAGCACCGTCGATCTGCACCTTTTCATTTCCGAGGATCTGCATACCGAAGGATGAGATCAACAGGACTTCAAACCACACATAAAGGTTGAAGATATCTCCTGTCAGAAATGATCCCGTGACACCACAGAGCAGCATCAGGAGGAACGGATAGAAACCGTAGCGTCTTTCGTTTTCAGCAATTGAGTTCATTGCGAAGACGGCGACACACATGGTTGCGACAGAGGCTGTCAGTGCCAGCAACGCGCCGAGCGGATCAGCTGTAAAAGCGATGCCGAATGGCGGGAGCCAACTGCCCATCACCATCGTCACAACACCGTTGGTGAGAACGTGGTTGAGCAAGCCGATGTTTGAAAGGATCACCAGTGCGATTGTTGTGATCGCGATCCAAGGCTGAGTAGCCGATTTCTTTCGGAAAATAATTGAAATTGCACCGCCTGCCATGGTGAGCAGGACAGGAGCAACCAATAGCCAGTCGGCAAGAGGCACCGCCTCCGTCACCATTGCCGCTGTAATATCAACTGTCGTTTTCGTTGCAGCCATCTACTTAGTACCCCAGCGGCGGTTCAGAATGTTCTTTGGGTTCTGCGACGCGCATATCAAGCAAGTCATCTGTTCCCAGCTCCTGATAGGCCCGGTACCCGAGGACCAGGAAGAATGCCAGGAAGGAGAACGAGATCACAATTGCGGTCAGCACCAATGCCTGAGGCAGAGGGTTCGCTGTTGCTTCTACGGGGAGATAGCTTTGAAGCGGAATAATTGGCGGTACATCCCGTGTCAGGCGTCCTGCCGTGAAGATCAAGAGGTTCACGGCATTTCCAAGAATGGCAATGCCCAGCAGGATCCGTACAAGCTTGCGAGACAGAAGCAGATAGATGGAACCTGCAAAAAGGATCCCGACCAGAACAGAGAAAAGCGTTTCCATTAGTCTGCCCTTTCTTCCAGAGAAAGAGCGATCGAAGAAATCGCTCCTACCACCACCAGATACACTCCAATATCAAAGAACAGCGGTGTTGATAGATCAATCACCGTGCCCAAAAACGGAAGCGCAAGCCACTGACTTGTCATTGCTGGCTGACTGAAGAACAGGCTCGGCAACACAGAGACAACCGCGAGGAGCAGGCCTGACGCGGCAATGGACATAGGATGAAACTTCATTGCTCGGCGAACTGCAGAGACACCGCAAGCAATGCCATAAATTGCAAAGGCAGAAACGGCAATCAGCCCACCGATGAAACCTCCGCCGGGCTCATTGTGCCCACGGAGCAATACGAAGACGGAAAAAAGCATCATCAGAGCAGAGAGATACGGAGCGACCGTTCTGAATATGAGCGTATTCATTAGCGATTTTTCTCCGAGTTCGAGTTTCCGTTTGATTTAGGTCGCACTCGGATAAGTGCAAGGACCGCCAGACCAGTTACCATAACAACGGAGATCTCTCCGATCGTATCGAAGCCGCGGAAATCAACGAGAATAACGTTCACGATGTTCCGACCGTGCGCAATCGTCCGACTGTACTGTGTGAAGAACTCAGAAAGTGTAGGATCAAACGGCAGTTGAATAATGGACATCAGCAACATGCTGATACCCGCACCGCAAAGCACTGACAGGCTGATATCAAATGCCTTGCCACGCGATGACCGGGCATCGGTTGGCTTCAGATTCAGACGGGTCATTACCAACGCAAGGATCACAACCGAGAGTGTCTCGACCATAAACTGCGTGAAGGCTAGATCCGGCGCTCCAAAGAGCAGGTAGATCAGTGCCACTGCAAAGCCTTGAATACCAAGCAGGACAATCGCCGTTACTCGGTAGCGTGCTGTTAACACGGCATAAACGCCAATCACCGCAATCGCGGCAATAAACCACTCATAAGCATAGAAGCTGCCTATACCTTGTAGTTTTGGCCAATTGCCTGTGAGGATCATTGGTACAAACAGGACTAGCGCGATTACGGTAAACGTTGCACGCATATAGGTGACCATACTGCCAGTTTGAACTGTTTGTGTCAGCGTGGTTGCAAAACGAATGATAATTTCCAGGACCTGGTCGAAGCCTTTATCCGGTCCCCACCCAATGGTTCGCAGAGCATCTGCAACAATCACACGAAGCTTATCCATGTACATGAAGATGATAATACCAAGGGCAATTGTCGCTAAAGACAGGTAGAGCGCTGGTGACAGGTATGTGGGGAATAGATGCAACTCTTCATCAAATGGTGTTCCCAGAATTGCAGAGGTCATTGGTGACAAGAGCTGATGACCAACTGATGCGATGAATGCACCGGCTGCCAGCCCCAGAACCGCAAGAGTGATTGATCCTGCAACAAGTAGGACTGTTCCTTCATGAGCAACTTTTGGTGTTTTCACCTTGGTGCCGAAGAACGGTTTAATGGCAACGGTCGCGGCCAGAGCAAACATCATCGCGTTGCCCAGTACGGCAAAGCCAGTCCAAAGCCCACCGTTCACAGCGTGCCATGTTCCGTCATAAAGAACTTCTTTAGCAACAAAACCGACAAGGGGCGGTAAGCCTGCCATTGATAATGCAGAAAGGACCGCAGCTGTACCGGTGATCGGCATCAGTGAGAACAAGCCCCCTACTCTGTTCAGGTCGCGTGTACCTGATTCATGGTCGACGGTTCCGACCACCATAAACAAAGAGCCCTTAAAGAGTGAGTGCGCGAACAGGTATATAACGGCGCCTTGGATCGCCACCGGGTCTGATGTGCCTGTCAGCATCACCAGCAACCCGAGAGACGCAACTGTTGTGTAGGCCAGAACAAGTTTGAGGTCGGTCTGCCGAATGCCAAGAATGGTGCCAACGAGCAGTGTGATGCCACCAAAGATCGGAAGTACGGTCATCCAGAGTTCTGTATCTCCCAGAACCGGATGCATGCGCATGAGCAGGTAAACACCGGCTTTCACCATGGTGGCAGAGTGTAAGTATGCAGAAACAGGTGTCGGAGCTTCCATTGCGTTTGGAAGCCAGAAATGGAACGGAAATTGAGCTGACTTTGTGAAAGCGCCCAGCACCACCAAGATGAAGATCGCGGTGTAATACGGGCTTTTGCGTAAAACATCTCCGGAGTTGAGCAACTCACTCAACTCGAAACTACCACCTTGGTAGCCAGCTAAGATCAAACCAGCCATCAGAGCTAGACCACCGCCGCCAGTTACAACAAGCGCTTGCACAGCAGAGCGGCGAGAGGCGCGGCGCAGGTGGTCAAACCCGATCAACAGGAAGGACGTGATAGACGTCAACTCCCAGTAGATGAAGAGCGTGATGACGTTATCAGCAACAACAACGCCCAGCATGGCCCCCATGAAGAGGAACAGGTAGGATAGAAACTGCCCAAGGTTCTCATGGCCTTTCAGGTATCCACCTGCGTAGAGCGTTATGAGCGTTCCTATTCCCGAAATTAGAAGCGCAAATAAGACAGACAGGCCATCCAGATAAATCGAGAAATTT
The DNA here is from genome assembly GCF_001623085.1 of Pseudovibrio sp. W74. NCBI lineage: Bacteria > Pseudomonadati > Pseudomonadota > Alphaproteobacteria > Hyphomicrobiales > Stappiaceae > Pseudovibrio > Pseudovibrio sp. W74. The sequence continues at coordinate 28,609 of NZ_LMCJ01000046.1, read as the reverse complement.
ACGTTGAAGGTGGGAACCCACTCCAAGCTCGCCTTGAATGTTTGCCCCTCGGCAATGCCTGGCACGAATGAAAGAAACTGTAGGAACGCCAATGCAGGAATAACAGCGAGAAGCCACGCAGCATTGTGTTTCAGAGTCTTTGCCAGAAAGGGACTAAGCGCAGCGGCAACAAACGGGCCTAATAACGCCCAGAACGTTGCCTCGACACCGAATAAAGGCATGTAGCACTCCGTAAATTTATTAGTGTGGTTAACCTATAAGACCGAGTCGAATTTGCCAAACACGCTCCCCCGACCACTCCAAAGACATAAGCTGCCCACCCATGCAGGGCAAGTTCATCACATTCTAGTTTTGTCAGGTTCCAATAAACTTTAACCTCACCTAATTGTAACTTGCCTTATAGGCATTGGCTGTTTGTTTATGTCTTGGTAAACTTAACATGGCCCTACCATTGAGCCCGGTGAATAAGGATTTCTATCATGTTTAACAAAAAATCACCTAAGGACATGACCGAGTCGGAATGGCGGGAACAACTGACCCCTGAGCAATATCGTATCCTTAGGGAAAAAGGTACCGAACGAGCCTTTACAGGCCCTTATTGGAATACCTTTGAAACAGGCACCTACAGCTGCTCAGCATGTGGCTCTAAGCTATTCAAATCAGACACAAAATTTGATGCAGGCTGCGGCTGGCCAAGTTTCTTTGAGGCGGTCTCTCCCGATACTGTGACAGAACATAAAGACGCTACGCTTGGCATGGTGCGCACAGAGATTTGCTGTGCAAGTTGTGGAGGACATCTCGGACACGTTTTCCCTGACGGCCCACCACCAACAGGACTTCGCTACTGCATGAATGGTACTTCGATGACATTCACACCTGACACGTAGTTTTGATCAAATCCAAGATAGGTGTTATCGCGAGGCAAAAGAGCGACGTTTTGAAGCTGTGGAAGAACAACTCTAATTACATTGAAATAATATTATCTGCTCTCTTCGAAAGACATATGAGCATGAAAATTATCGGTGTAAAAAGCTTCAGGTTCAAATTTATACCTTCGATTCAGCGCATATCTTCTCAGGGATAAGTTTTAATCGGGAACTGGTTTTATGCTCGTTCCCGATTAAAATGCTGAAGAATAGAATTCAGATTTCAAAATCATAAGCGTAAACTCAGTCAGGTATAATGAAAAAGTCAGTTCCACCAAGCGCGCAGATGCGCACTCATGAAACCAGCCATCATGGTTTTACTCGCAACGAGCCTTATGCCTGGCTGCGTGCAGACAATTGGCAGGAGGTAATGCGAGACCCCACTCTGCTTGATCCTGAGATCCGTGCCTATCTTGAAGCAGAAAATGCTTATACCGAAAACGAGATGGAAGACACTGAAGTGCTGCAAAAGGCACTTTTTGCAGAGCTTAAAGGTCGGATCAAAGAAGACGACAGTTCAGTTCCTTCTCCAGATGGTGAGTACGCCTATGCGACCAAGTTTGTTGAAGGTGGCCAGCACCCCAAATTTGTGCGCAGCAAGCGTGATGGGAGCGACCCTATTGTTCTTGTCGATGGCGATCTTGAAGCTGATGGCAAAGCATACTTCAAATTTGGCGGTGCATCTCACAGCGATGATCATAGGTATCTGGCCTGGGCTTACGATGACAAAGGCTCCGAGTACTACACACTGAAAGTGCGTGACACGACAACAGGACAGGATCTGGAAGACACCATACCAGACACCGGTGCAGGCGGTGTTTGGTCTACGGACGGTCAGTATCTGTTTTATGTTCAGGTAGACGCAAACCATCGCCCTTCCAAGCTCTTCCGCCACAAGCTTGGTACAGCACCGTCTGAAGATGTTCTTGTTTATGAAGAACAAGATACAAGCTTCTTTGTTGGGCTTGGCAGAACACAATCCGGACGCTTCATTTGTATTGGTTCAGGCGACCATGAAACCACCGAGGTTTGGCTTATTCCTGCAGATGAACCTTTGGCAGCCCCTACGTTGGTTGCCAAGCGTGAGACTGGTGTGGAGTATTCCGTTGAAGACAATGGTGACCGCCTACTGATCCTGACCAACGCTGGCGAGGCTGAAGATTTCAAGATTGTCAGCGTACCGCTCGTCGCTCAGCTTGCTCTTCCGGGTAAGTCACACTGGGTTGATCTGATTGCTCATAAGCCTGGCCGTCTGATCCTATCGCACGATGTTTACAAGGATTATATGGTGTGGCTTGAGCGCGTTGATGGCTTGCCGCGCATTGTCGTCCATCGTTTCATCGATGGTATTTCACACAGCATTGAATTTGATGAAGAAGCCTATAGCCTCGGTATAGCCGCAGGGTTTGAATATAACACCACAACCATCCGGTTCACGTATTCTTCCATGACAACACCAAGCGAGGTATATGACTATGACCTTGCTACGCGCGATAGAGTGCTGCGCAAGCGGCAGGAAGTGCCATCTGGTCACGATGCTTCTGAGTACATTACGCGCCGCCTGATGGCTCCTTCACATGATGGCACACTGGTTCCGGTTTCTCTGCTCTATAAACGCTCGACAGTTCTGGATGGAAGTGCTCCTTGCCTGCTTTACGGTTATGGGTCCTATGGCCTTTCAATTCCTGCCAGCTTCTCCACCAATGCCCTGTCGCTTGTTGATCGCGGATTTGTTTATGCGATTGCGCACATTCGTGGTGGCAAAGACAAAGGCTATGCCTGGTACAAGAACGGGCGTCGTGAATTCAAGAAGAACACCTTTTATGACTTCATCGCGGCCTCGAAGTTCCTGGCTAACGAAGGCTTCACCGCTCATGACAGGATTGTTGCGCACGGCGGCTCTGCCGGCGGCATGCTGATGGGTGCATGTGCAAACATGGCACCTGAGGCTTTTGCTGCAATGATTGCTGAAGTGCCATTTGTGGACGTGCTAACCACCATGCTCGACGATACGTTGCCGCTGACACCGATTGAATGGCCGGAATGGGGTGATCCGATCCGCGATAAGAGCGCATATGGATATATCGCCTCCTATTCTCCCATCGACAATGTGGAGGCGAAAGACTATCCGGCGATCTTCGCACTTGGCGGCCTGACTGATCCGCGTGTTACTTATTGGGAACCTGCCAAATGGGTTGCAACACTGCGTGAGAAGAAGGCCAATGATAGTCTGGTGATGCTGCGCACCAACATGGATGCCGGCCACGGCGGCGCATCTGGTCGTTTCGATCGCTTGAAAGAGGTCGCCTTGGTCTACGCCTTTGCCTTAAAGCAGACCGGCAAGGCCTAACCTAACTTCACCAGGTAATGTAAAAAGGCGCCTCAAACGGGCGCCTTTTTTAATTAATATAGCTGCAAGTTTGCCTTTACCTTATTCTCAGTTCAAAAACTCCGTTAAGAATACTGGAACCAACATAGGACTAAGATTATTTGGTCGAATGAGGAGCTTTAACTCCTCTTGGCGCTCAATGTTAAAGACATAAACAACAAAAAAAGTCTGGAACATCCTGTGCGTGCCACTCTGGTTATCTTGCTTCTTATCCTTATGCTGCCTGCGTCTACAGTCGCTCAGGTCAACAATAAGCTTTATCCGTTTAATCATCTGATCCCGAATGACTTGCGGTCGGCGCCGCGGATTTATGGGTCGCAATATGATTGTCGGATCAGGGTGAAAGAGGATGGGGCGAAGAATGTTTATCAGGCGTTTGTGACCGGGTACTTCAGCGATCCCAGCCGCAATATCTCCAGCGTTGCCTGTTTTCGGACAATGAAGAAGTGTCAGGCTTATCTGAATTTCATGCGTGGGTATTTGGAACTTACGCGCAGTGCCAGCTGCCAGCACGGGTATTACAAAGGACTTTTTGGCTGGTTTTAAAATACACTTTTGACAGAAGAGGCCGATAAGGCCCGAAAGCGTTGATTAAATGAAGACAATTGCCCCACTCGCCTGCTTTGCAGCGGCGTCTCTGTTTCTGGTCAGCTGCAGTCAACCACCAAGCACCAATTATCTGGAACGGCAACTGATACCCCGCACAGGGCCAATCATGCCGCGTGTGAAAGGCACTCAGTATGATTGTTCCATTGCGACTGCTGAACATGGCGCCTCCAATATCTGGCAAGCAAATGTTGGCGGGCGCGTCTTGAGCGATAATCAGCCCTATAACGTCTCAACCGAGGCTTGCTTCACAACTCAGAGTGAGTGCGAAGCATTCCTCTATCTGATGAACGGGGTCTTAGACCAGATCGTCACATCCCGTTGCCAGCTTGGATATGAAAAAGGCTTCTTCGCCAAACTGTTCGGATCCTGAACTACTTAAAGCTGATCGATAGTTCAGCGGATTTTGCATAGGATTGGCAGGTCAGAATTGCTCCTTTGGCGACTTCAGAGTCTTCCAAAGCCATTCTGGCCTTCATGTTCACCGCACCACTCTTGATCTGAGCCCGGCATGCTCCGCAGATTCCTGACTGGCAGGAATAAGGTGGCTCCAAGCCCGCTGCCCGGACAGCATTCATAATCGACTGCCCTTTTGCAACTTCCAGCTCAATGGTCTCGCCGTAGTAGTCGAGCTTTAGCAGAGCTGGCACGCTGGCCACGTCTTTTGGCGTATCAAGATTCACGCCAAAACTCTCTGCATGGGTACGATCTGTCGGAACATCGCAGTTTCGAAGAGCCTCGCGCACATCTGCGTTCATGGTACCGGGACCGCAAATAAAGTATTGCGTATCCTGAGCAACCGGTCGGCATTCAGACAAATACTCCAAGGCCACATCTTTGGTTATCCGGCCAGATTTCCATGGTGAGAACATAGACCACAAGGATGGTTTGGACAGAATATGTCTAACTTCCAGTTGAGACGGGAAGCGCTCTGCCAACAGTTCCAGTTGTTCCTTAAAGATGATGTCATCAGCTGTCCGGTTCGCATAGAGCAAGAACAGTTTTGAACGTGGTTCTCTTTCCAATGCAGCTTCAATCATTGCGACAGCAGGCGTAATCCCGCTGCCACCGGCAAAGAAGTAGAGCGTTCTTTGCCGGTCTTTTAAAGGCTCAAGCGTGAAACCTCCGAAGGGTGGCATCACATTTAGCTGCTGACCTGCCTTCACCTTTGTACAGAGGAACTTGGAGACAATGCCATCTGGATTGGATTTGACCGTGATCTGTAACGCGTTACCGTGACTGGGGGCCGCTGAAATCGTGAAGGGACGACGCACCTTCTCGCCGTTTACATCCAGCTCAATGGTAATGTGTTGTCCTGGCTTCCAGAAAAACTCCTCCTTCAGTTCTGCAGGGACGTCAAATCTGATGGTTTTCGCATGCTTTGTTTCAGTGATAACCTCTGAAACCCTCAGTGAATAAACGATATTTCTCACGGTTTGCGCTCCACCCATTCAGCCACGACACGCTGATGATCGCGAACGGGCTTTTCGCCGTGTTTGGAGGACGGGCCGTGTTCAAAGAAAGGACTCTGCAGGGACTTCTGCTGCTGTTCGCAGGCGTAGATATCTTCCTGCATAAAATCACCAGACGACATCGGATCTGCTTTCGGGTCTTCGTTGTATTTGGCACCCAGATGCTTATCCCAGAAGGAGGCTGATGCCATGGCCGCTTTTGTGAAGGCCCAAGTGGATTCATTCGCCACACGGGTCCGTATCTCAACTACGGATCTGTCCGGGGCGATTGGCGTTATATGGAAGGTGGACCATGAATTCTCAGATTCACCCAATCCAATCCCCGGAAACAACATTGGCACCCAGGCTCCCATCTTGTCTTTCGGGATGCCCGGAATGAGTGGCATTGGTGTGACCTTTTCCACTTCAGCTGCATAGAAGTCTGCAAGAGGCTCCCAGAAGGCGAAGTGCGGGCCGATGAACTCGCACTCAATCTTTGAGTGGTCATACATGTTGAGCGTATGAGAATGCAGGTGTGACAGATGATACCCGTCGATGTAGTTCTCGACGATAATCTTCCAATTGGCCTTGATTTCGTGCTTTGAGTAGCCCTCTTCCGTCTCAATTAATCCAGCTGGATCATATGGCGCAAGATATGGCTCTACCTCTCCAAACCAATTGATGATGGATGGAGCGTTTTCATTAGGGTGCACCCAGAGCATTCCGCGCCAGATATCGACAGATGCCTTTTTCAAACCATTGCAGGACAAATCTATCCCGGGAAACTCTTTTTCTTGTTCCGGGACAGAAATCAGGTTGCCTTCAAGATCATATGTCCAATCATGATAAGGGCATGTGATCGCCTTTTGCGTCTTGCCTTCAGCTCGCAAAAGCTGGGTGCCTCTGTGGCGGCAGATGTTGTGAAACGCACGCAAGCGATGATCACGACCCATTACGATGAAGATATTGTTCAAACCAGCCTGAACGGAAATGTACTGGCCAGGTTCAGTGATGTCCTCCTGAAAGCCTGCCAGTGACCAGGTTTTGGAGAAGATTTCGACCTGCTCTCGATCAAACCATTCTTGCGAGGTGTAGGCCTCTTTGGGTAGAACGGGCATACCGTTGCTATGAGTAGACATGGGGAACGCCTCCTAGCTTCATTATTAGATCTGCGAGGATGAGATAGAGCGAAAGCGTCGCCCACAGGATGATCGTGATCCAGAACAGGAACGGGTTATCACCACGAGTGAGAGTTTCGACAACATAGACGGATTGGCTCCGCCACGCTCTAACTGTCCAAAGGAGGAAAAGCGCACCCCAGACCCACTGCCAGCCGTAGTAAAGTGAGGCAGCAATCAGGATCAGAGCAAAAATGGTTCGCCACTTGCCGTAGCTGATTATCTTTCTAAGGAGCTCTTTGAGTACCTGCATTATCTTCCAAGGACCTCAGCAGCAGCAATGCTGCATTTTTTGCATAACGCCTCCACGCGTGTGGCGGCTTGAGGGGAGCCAAGGAATCAACGTTGAAGTAGAGTGCCACGATGCCATGGGCGACGGTTTCGGCGGCTTCACTCTCCACTTCAGGAAAGTCTCGTTTAATTGCCTCGACGACAACTGCTGTAAAATCACCAACCCATTTCAGAAGAGCTTCTGCCTCAGCAGGAAACCTGTCTGCTGCTGCAACAATGGATTGGAACACCATCATCTCAGCTGGATCAGAGTGGCCGTGATCATCAAACAGATGATCAACGGCAGTGTAGGAACCACGTTTTGCTGGCAATGCGTTTGCGAACATTGTCGTCAACTCACCAAAGCCTGACAGAACATGGGTTACAACAGCGTTTATTATCTCTTCCCGATTACCGGCATGGTGCCTGATAAGCGGTCGTTTCAGTCCGGTTTCTTCAGCAATGCGTTCCAGCGTCACGCCTTCCAAACCATATTGAGCAACGCATTTCGCAGCAGCTTCAACAATTTCATTTAGTCTGGCGGATTGAACACTAGGACGCGGCATGGGTATGTGCTTTCACTCATCGGACACGAGTAGAGATAGGCTTCAAATAATTAACTGTCAATAGTGACAATTTAAAAAAATCAAAGCCATCGAGACAAAAAAGGCGGCACGAGGCCGCCTTGATTATAATCTGTCTTTGGGATTAAACAGCTGCAGAGTACAGCTCTTCCACGTATTCCCAGTTGATCAGGTTATCAACGAATGCTTCCAGGTACTTAGGACGCGCGTTGCGGTAGTCGATGTAGTAGGAATGTTCCCATACGTCGCAGCCAAGAATTGGGGTTGCGCCGTGTACGATTGGGTTTTCACCGTTAGGTGTTTTCATCACTACGAGCTTGCCGTCTTTAACAGCCAGCCATGCCCAACCGGAACCAAACTGGGTTACACCAGCGTTGATGAAGTCAGCGCGGAACTTGTCGAAACCACCGAGGTCTTCGTCAAACTTCTTAGCCAGAACGCCCGGCAGAGAAGAACCGCCGCCATTTGGTTTCATCCATTTCCAGAAGTGCAGGTGGTTAAGGTGCTGACCAGCGTTGTTGAACAGGCCTGCATTTGTGCCGTAGCTTTCCTTGACGATCTCTTCAAGGCTTTTGCCTTCAAGACCAGAACCTTCGAGCAGCTTGTTGCCGTTGGTTACATAAGCCATATGGTGCTTGTCATGGTGGAACTCGAGAGTTTCAGCAGACATATAAGGGGCCAGAGCGTCGTATGCGTATGGCAGGTCTTCAAGAGCAAAAGACATGGTATACCTCCATGGGAAAGGAAATTTTGGGCGCAGTACTTTTCAGTTTTACAACCGAGCAGCGCTGCAACTCATGGTGCAAAATAGTGATGTTTTTCCGTATGAGCAACGGGTGAAGAGCATAATTTGCAAATATTTTTCTTGTTTTTTTGTAAGTAGAACTTCTAAGTTGGAAATTACAGGAGCTGTGAGGTCACATTATTGGCTGTATTCTGCGGCTTGTAAGGAATCAATTTGTGTCAGATGCCTCCGAAAAACTCATGAAAACATCCACTACAACCAAAAAAGACCAGTTTGCAGTCCTTTCTGCGTTGGGTGGCTGCCTTGCTATGGCTGCAGTCATGGGTATCGGAAGATTTGTCTATACTCCGGTTCTGCCGTTCATGTTACAGGACGGAACTTTGAATGAAGTCAACGCAGGATTTGTCGCCTCCTCCAATTATCTTGGTTATCTGCTCGGAGCACTGCTGGCAGCTCGCGCTCCCCTGCCCGGCGGTCCCTATCGTATCTTCTTGATCGCGTTGATCACGAGCACTGTAGTCACCTTTTTCATGGCGTTTAGTCTTGGCGTCTACTGGTTTGTTGTCATTCGCTTTCTAGCTGGGCTGGCAAGCGCTTATGCATTTGTTTTGGTCGCAAATATAGTCATGCAACGGCTGGCTGAGACCCGTAGCCTTCATCTCTTTCCGATCCATTTCACTGGAGTTGGTATCGGCATTGCAGGTTCGTCCCTTATGATTGAATGGCTCGGCACAAGCTTAGAAAGTTCATCACAGCTTTGGATCGCAAGCGGTGCGCTCAGTCTTCTGCTTTCGTTGTGCGTGCCGTTTCTTCTTCCTCCACGAAAAGAGCTTGCTCCTCAAGCAGCTTCTCACGCCACCCAAACGAAG
>NZ_LMCJ01000046.1:0-19528 GCF_001623085.1 Pseudovibrio sp. W74 | reverse complement strand
CCAAGCCACTGAACCTGAGCGCGTGGCGATTGATCTTTGCTTACGGCAGCTTCGGTTTTGGCTACGTCATCACCGCCACATTCCTCGGCGCATTGGCTAGTTCGACGCCTGAGCTGGCGCCAATGAAATCCCTTGGTTGGCTGCTTGTTGGACTTGCGATCATCCCTTCCGTTTTCTTTTGGGAGAAACTGGCAGTCTGTATCGGTTATGGCCGTGCAATTGCAGTCGCCTGCACACTTGAAGCCATTGGCGTGGCTTTGAGTGTTCTGACGCCGACTATCGCCGGGCTTTCAGCAGCTGCAATCCTGTTGGGTGGGACGTTTGTTGGCATTACATCGATCGGGCTTGTTGAGGCGCGTCGTCTTGCAAGTTCTAACCCTCGCCAAATTGTCGGCCTGATGACCGCTGCCTTCGGTTTAGGCCAGATGTTTGGCCCGAGCTTTGCCGGTTATCTCTATGAACTGAACGGCGACTTTTTGCTCGCCTCGCTTGTGGCTGCTGGTGCTCTCATTCTTGCTGCTTTGCTCACGATCAAGCGTTTCACACCGGCATAAAAAAGGGAGGCGACAGCCTCCCTTTAAAACAAACAATCCCTATGGGGTTATGCAGGCACTTTAGCGTGCGCAAACTCCCAATAGAATTCTCTTGCTTTGGCAGCAACAGGACCATGATCCATTGTGCGATCTTCCAGTTTGTGAACTGGAACCACCTTGCCATAATTGCCAGTCGAGAAGATCTCATCCGCTTCAAGGAAGTCCTTAAAGGTCAGCGTTGTTTCATGCACATTATAGCCAGCACTGCTGAGCAGTTTGATAATGCGCTGGCGGGTGATGCCATTCAGGAAGGTGCCATTCCAGTAAGGGGTAAGCACCTCACCATCCTTGACCATGAAGATGTTGGCTGAGGTCAGCTCTGCAACATTGCCCAGAGCATCCAGCATGATCGCATTGTCAAAGCCACGAGACTTTGCTTCGCGCGATGCACGTGCATTGTTTGGGTACAAGCAGCCAGCTTTCGCATTCACTGGCATGGATTCCATTGTTGGCCGGCGGAATGGAGACAATGTCAGGCTGTTGGAAGCACCTTTGGGCGGCATTGGAGCTTCAAACAGGCACATGCAGAAACGAGTAGAGTCCGGATCACCGTCAATGATGCCAGGACCATCGTGTTCAGCCCAGTACATCGGACGGATGTAAACTGCTTCGTCCGCTTCAAACTTGGTCATGCCTTCTGTCGCGAGTTCAACCATCTCTTCAAAGCGCATGGTTGGTTTCATACCAAGGTTTACGGCAGACCGGTTCAGGCGTTCACAATGCAAGTCAAGGTCAGGCATAACGCCTTCAAATCCACGGGCACCATCAAATACGTTCGAACCCAACCAAAAAGAATGCGTACGCGGACCGATCAGTGGTGGATTGCCCTCGTACCATTTGCCTTCAACCCATGTCCGAGTCTTCGACATTTCGGCCATAATTAATCTCTCCTCAAAAGTCGGCTTATGAGCCTGAAAGGCCCCGCCCAATTATCTATTGTCAGTCGACCTGAGAATTCAAATGGGGTCAACCATACTCTCGACAAAGAAGACAAAGCACCAAGGTGCGGTCATCACGCCCAACACAAACGTGCTCAAAGTTATATCCCGCAGCTATTTTAGCTCTGAAGCGCAACTAAATGTCACTGCGCGCGAATAAATAGTGAGAAAACGCAATTAGATTGCGGCTTGTGACTTGCGTGTAGTTTTTAGGCTTGACGCCTCTTCTTTGTTCTTTTGCACAGTTTTAACGCAATCGTGTTTTGAGGACTTTTGAGATTGCCGCAACCTTTGTGAGAGCTGGCTAAAGATTCTGGCCGTGTTTTGTGCGTGTACGAGCAATTTTGGAGTGAAATGTTGTTTTCATGGAACAATTGTTAAATTTTTGCGCCCAAAGCATAGGGGGCACGTATTTACCATGCCTTGACGAACACGCATGACATCGCTTTCTTAGAGGTATTGGAATTTGCCAATCTTGACGCTTGGTGCAAAGCCGGAGAGCAGAGATGAGCCACTCAGTTTATGTTTTTGATGCCTATGGAACTCTTTTTGACGTGCATGCTGCCGCCAGAAAACACATGGGTGCTGTGGGTCCTGAAGGCAAAAAGCTCTCATCCATCTGGCGTGAGAAGCAGCTGGAATACTCCTGGGTTCGTTCTCTTATGGGGCAGTATGTAGATTTCTGGGAGCTGACAGTTCAGGCTCTGGACACTGCATTTGCGCTTGTACCAGAAGCAAACAAAAGCGCACGCGATGAGCTGTTGGCCGCGTATTGGGAATTAGATTGCTATCCGGAAGTCCCTCAGCTGCTGAAAGATCTGCGCGAACGCGGTTCCAAGCTTGCGATCCTTTCAAACGCTCCTATGAAGATGATGGATGGCGCTCTTAAAAACGCTGGTATCACGGATTCTTTTGACGAGGTCTTCTCAGTTGATCCGGTGCAAACCTACAAGCCGCATCCAGATGTTTATGATCTTGTGACAACTCATTTTCGTATGTATCCAGAAGCGATTTCATTCCAGTCCAGCAACCGCTGGGATATCGCAGGTGCAACAAAGTACGGTATGCGGACGGTCTGGATTAATCGCTCCCAGATGCCGGACGAATATGCAGACCTGGCGCCATCGGCTGTTTTGAAAGACCTGAGTGGGCTTCCTGCGTTGGGTTGAACCTTGAGTGCACCTGACCCTGAATTGGCATAAACCTCATTACAGGCCTATTTTCTGTGGCCATCTGAGCTCAAACTCAGCTGGCTCAGCGAATAAACTTGCTCTTAGCCCGTGCAGGTTTCATATTTGTGGCGGCTTTGAGGCCAAAACCAATTTCAGAGTAGAAGCAATCGGCGTTACTTAGACTTCATGTTTCATGGATTTAAAAGTGGAAGCAAAGGCCACGCGCTTGTGAGCCTGGTTGCATTGGGTTTGGGTGCCGTCTGTTTCGGAAGCATCCCGTATTTTGCAAAGATTGGCTTTGCTGCTGGCATTTCACCCGGCGCTGCAGTTCTCTTGCGTTACATTTTGCCAGCCGTGTTGCTTGCTCCTTACCTGCCACAAGCGCTTAAATCCGGCCCAAGCAGCCGACATTATGTGCTGTTCGGAATGATTATGGGTCTTGGGGCATGGAGCTATTTTTATGCTCTGAGCATGCTACCGATCTATCTGGCAGCTAGTCTGTTCTTCTCCTATCCTGCGCTTCTGGTGATACTAAGAGCTCTTGGCGGCGAAAAATTGAGAAGCAGTGACAAGCTCACACTAGGACTGGTGTTTGGCGCACTGCTGATTATCATTGCCTCAACACCTTTGCCTGATGTGGATTTTATTGCAGTTGCAATCGGGTTGATTGGACCATTGTGCTATGGCGGTTTGCAGATGGTTAGCCGTAAAACGCCGAGTTACCTGCCTTCTTTGTCCATTGCCGCCTGTATTTTTGCCGGGGCGGTTTTGACAGCAGTTCCTTTTGCTCTTGTCGAACTCAAGGTGTGGCATGGTGAAGGTTCCATGCCGAGCACCTTGCCAATTCTAGGGCTGGCACTGATTGCAGGATTGTTGCCACAGCTTTTGCTTGCCTATGGAAGTTCTGACAAGTCTGGCAGGAAGACAGCCTATACCACCGGTTTCATTGAGTTTGGATTGGCTATCCTGACAGGGTATTGGGTCTTTACTGAACCTTTAGGTGTTGGGCAGGCCGTTGGCTTCGTCTTTTTGCTGGCTGCACTTTACCTGACAAACGAACCTTCTCGCCTTCCACGGTATCTGCAGGACTAGAGCATGCTACGCTTATTTTCATTCGCACATCATGCTTTAATCAAGCGATATTCAGTCCTGCAGAGTGTCAAACCATCAAGTTTCAGCGCGCGTGATCCACTTATGGCCAATCGGCGCCTGATAGTTTTCAATCTGATCCAGCAGCTGGGTCGGATTGTCACCAACCAACAGCATCTCACGATGTGTTTTCTTCATGAACGCTTCTTCTTCCATGAAGTCCAGAAATGCCAGCATGCGCCCGTAAAAACCGTTTGCGTTGTATAGACCGCATGGCTTGTTGTGGTAGCCGAGCTGCCCCCATGTCCAAACCTCAAAGAGCTCTTCCATAGTGCCTATGCCGCCTGGCAGTGCCACAAACGCATCAGACAGATCAGCCATCATCGCTTTACGCTCGTGCATAGAGCCGACAATGTGGAGATCCGTCAGGGATCTGTGTGCCAGTTCTTTTGCTGCAAGTGCTTCTGGCAAGACACCAACGACTTCACCGCCAGCTTCCAGCGCTGCATTTGCAACGACACCCATCAATCCGACCTCAGCACCACCATAAACGAGACGATTGCCACGCTTAGCAATTTCGGTGCCCAAAACGCGGGCGGCAGCTTCATATTCCGGACGTTTCCCGATTGATGATCCGCAAAACACGCAGATAGATGCCATTTCAATTCTCCAGTCGGCTGAGCCCAAAATACAACTTCAATTCAAAGCTTCTGGCTCTGAACTAAACAGTCCAGAGCCAGAAATTTTCAATGGCTTATTACTTCGCCAGCTCTTCCAGAACACGCGCCCAGGAACGGATGCCTTTGTGGAAGCTCTTCAGCTCGTACTTTTCGTTTGGTGAGTGAATCTGGTCTTCATCCAGACCGAAGCCGATCAGCAGGCTGTCCATGTCGAGCGTACGCTTGAAGCTGCCAACAATCGGAATGGAACCACCGCAGCCAACCAAAGCCGCTGGCTTGTCCCATTCAGCAGTGAGCGCAGCGCGGCCTTTGGCCAGAGCTGGTGCGTCAAAGTCCATGCGCAGCGCACGATCGCCGCCATGCGGGTGCAATTCCAGCTCAAAATCCGCTGGAGTTTTGGACTTGAGGTAAGAGTGGAATGCAGCTCTGATTTTCTCAGGATCCTGATCGCCCACCAGACGGAAGGAGATTTTTGCGTGTGCTTCTGCAGGGATAACTGTTTTGAAGCCGGCACCAGTGTACCCGCCCCACAAGCCGTTTACCTCACAGGTTGGGCGTGCCCAGATCTGCTCCAAGCCAGAGCGGTCTTTTTCCCCGCCAAGATCTTTCAGGCCGATACCGCCGAGGAACTCCTCAGTAGAGAAGCCAAGATTGTCCCACATTTCTTTGACGTCTTCCGGCAGCTCCAGAACGCCATCGTAGAACCCAGGAAGCGTTATACGCCCGGTTTCATCGCGCAGGCCAGCAACCATATCAGAAAGGACGTGAAGCGGGTTGCGTGCTGCGCCCCCATACATACCGGAATGAAGGTCTTTGCTTGGACCCTTCAGGGTGATTTCTTCACCAACCAAACCACGCAGCATGACGGAGATTGCAGGAGTATCTTTGTCCCACATGGAGGTATCACAAACGAGTGCCAGATCTTTAGACAACTCTTCTTTGTTTGCATCCAGGAATGGCTGAAGGGATGGAGAACCGCTTTCTTCCTCACCTTCGAGCAGAACAGAGATGTTGATCGGAACATCACCAGATTCTTCAACCCAGGCGCGGACAGCTTCAACAAAGGTCATCAACTGGCCTTTGTCATCATTTGCCCCACGAGCGACGATCATTTTAGAGCCGTCTTCACGGGTAACAATCTGCGGATCAAACGGGTCTGCGTTCCAAAGCTCAATCGGATCGACTGGCTGCACATCATAGTGACCATAAAACAGAACGTGTGGGCCCGGCTTTCCATCAGCAACACGATGACCAACAACCATTGGATGGCCAGTGGTGTCTCTGACCTCTGAAGGAATGCCAATTGCAGTCAGTTCTTTAGCCATCCATTCAGCTGCTTCGCGGCAATCCCCTTTATATTCAGGATCAGTAGAAATGCTTTTGATGCGCAGGAGGTCAAACAACCGATCGAGACTTTGATCCAAATTTTGGTCAATACGATCAAGGACTTTGTCGAGATTCGACATGGTTCATTCCTTTGTAGTGCAGGCTCGTGTGTATCACCTGTAAGATGGGATAGGACGCAGGTCACTGCGTAGATATGAGGCTGTTAGAAGCTCTAACATAATTTCCAAAGTCAAAGCTACGGCTTTGCCTTGGTAACCACTTGTAATTCCGCTGCACTGTTTAAGCGGGTCGGTTAAACTCTTTTAAGGTGCGTGAGCGATACTTTGTACAACGAAGGCACCTAAGAGGCCATGCGATACAGAATTTGAAGGAAACACACGGGATTAGGCCTGTTCTTTAGTGATGGTAACACAGAGTTGCCCTGCGCCTGTTTCGTTGTCTCTAACATTGCACCCAATGATCACTATATTAGATTCATTAGGGGACAGGAGATTACAATGCACGTACTTGTTGATCGCATTACCGAAAGAACCGGACTGGATCCCGAGAAGGCTCAACCTGCTGTTGGGATTATGTTGAATTTCATCGCCAAAAACAGCAGTAAAGAAGAAGTCGAGGCATTGCTTGAGGCCTTCCCTGCTGCTGAGGGATTTCTTGCTATTGATGAAGCCACTGAGAACAAGGGGCTTCTGGGCGGCCTTGCCAGCAAAATGAATGCAAGTGTCGGCGTATTGGCTGCCTTGAATGAGATGACCAGCCTTGGCCTCTCAGTTGAAGAAATTCAACAGGTCGCGAAAGAAACCGTTCAATATACTCGCGAAAAAGTCGGTCCAGAAATGACAGATGAAATCGTCGCTCGTGTGCCAGGGCTTGCTGAAATTACATAGAAGCCTCTTGTGAGGTTCATCAGCCCTCACAAGTATGCGCCTTTGCATATAACTCAATCACGCAAAAAGCAGACGCATTTGAAATGAGCCTGCTTTTCACCAGAACTGAGAGAACGTTTTTGGTCAGATTTTGATCTGCCCGTAACGCAATGCCTCAACCACAGTGTGGGTCTTATTTGATGCATTGAGCTTGGCACTTGCGTTTTGCAGGTGCGCATGAACCGTTCTTTGTGAAATCTCCAGAAGTTCCGCAATCTCATGGGCAGTTTTGCCCAGCGCAGTCAGTTCCAGAACACGACGTTCGCGTGCAGACAGATCTCCCGGTCTTTGATCAGAGATCACGCCCAGTTCAAACAAGCGCCGGAACGCTGCCGAGCATACTATTTCCAGTGATGCCAGATCATAAGGTTCAGCGGCGATTTGATGCCCTGCACCAACCACCATTGCCTGAAACGGATGAAGGGCATCCACCGGGATCACCATGACCCGCGCACCTTCACCAATTGCTGCAAAGAGCTCGGAGTTGCCCGTGTCCGTGCTGGACACTGACCAGACGACCGGACGGTTGCCGGATAATCCCAACATCAACGCACTGTCACCAGCACTCAGCGTTGTCCGCTCGACACCGCCGTTTCTTTCATCAGGCCATCTGAACCTATGGACCAAACTGTCAATTGTCCTGTTTGGCATAGGTAGACCTGTGATCAGGATATGGGACGCACCCAGTCGCCTTAAATAGGACTCCACAATATCCAGAACCGGTTTCGCTGCCCGTGCTTCTGAAATCGCTTTTACCTTTGCTTCGATATCTGAAGTATCGTTCATTTGCCCTGCCTTCCCGTTTCTATCCGCCTGGCACTCGCTCGGGTGCTGCTGGATTGAAGACGCACTTGCCCACCTGACATACCGAAGGCATGCCAACTAACTTTCGCAAACCGATGGTTTGCGCAGGTAAATTCGAAAACTCTTCATTTTGAATGGTTATTCAGCGCAGGACTGCATCATCGCGGAGTTATGGCAGTTGCCTTATCTCATGCTCAGAAAATATATTGCACGCCTGTTAATCGCTGTTTTTTGTAGTTTGCTGGCAATTCTTTGAGTTGCCTCGCTTCTACAAGATGTAACCATCTCTTGTATTTTGCATTACTCTTAGACCACTTGTTATTACAGCAATCTCGGCAATACCGTCATTCTCATTTTCGGAGGTAGATCAACTGACCTCCAAGTATTCAGAGTACTTGTAAATAGTGGCCCCACTGTTGCCCCAGAAACGCATTACCCTAACAGTTTAACTAGGAGCTATTTCGCAGAAACTCCGAAATATCTATAGTAAGAGTACGAAACTACTGCTTAGCTCTCGGCAATAGTAACAGCGTTACATGCCCTAGGGTCAATTGCGACAAGTTTAGGATAAATTAAGCTAATGCGAAAACTGTCCAACCATTGTCACATCAGTAGTTCTGCAATTTACGCAGTGTTTGAGGCAGTTGTTTTCCAATCTCGTCCTAACGCATAGCTTGAAACCATCAAAGGTTCCTTCGTATAAAGTTATCAGAAGGACATGGGATGGACATGCAAAACATTGATTTTCCAAGCAATTTCCTAGAAGCGACGCACAGCGACTGGGAAGCATCTGCTCTGCGTGCCCTCAAAGGCGCGGCACTGGATGCATTAAACACACCAATTGCCGGCGGCCTTGAGAATAAGCCATTATACCAAGGGCGCACGGACAGTGCTCCACTGCAATTGAGGGAGCGCTCTCACCCTTGGAAGATCATTCAGAGAAGTGATCATCCCATCGTTTCCGAGGCCAACGCCCAGATGCTCGAAGACCTTGAGGGCGGTGCTGACAGCATCGAGCTGGTTCTTCCTGCCTCCCCGCGTGTTCTGAGTGGCGGACTGAGTGTTCAGCGCATAGATGATATGCTGAGGCTCCTTGAGGGGGTCAAACCTGACCTGATCGATTTCCGCCTTGAATGTGGTTATGAAGGCAGCGCAACGCTCGCGCTTCTCGTTGAAACCTGCAAGCGTTTGGGTATTGAGCCAAACCAGCTGACTGTTCATGGTGTTTCCGATCCGTTGAGTGTGTTTGTCAACTCCGGGCGGGTTCGTAACTCCTTTGAGCGGCTTGAACTGCGTGCTCAGGATCTTGCGGGATACGCCCGCAACAACGGTATTCAGGGCAGTCTCTTGCGCGGTGACGGGCGTTGTTATCACGATGCGGGTGCCAACAGCGTTCAGGAACTTGGCCTCATCCTTTCCAGCCTGCTCTATTATATGCGTACGCTGGAAAAAGGCGGTGTGCCTGCTAAAGACCTTCCAAAACATGTTTCAGCCTGCCTGAGTGCAAGTGCTGACCAGTTCGGCACCATCATCAAAGCCCGTGCGATGCGCCAGATCTGGTCTCGTTTGCTGGATGCTGCCCAGTTGCCATCCCTGCCGCTCCATCTTCATATGGAGACCAGCTGGCGGATGATGACCAAGCGCGATCCCTGGGTGAATATGCTGCGCACCACAGTTGCTGCGTTTGCTGCCGGGATTGGCGGTGCTGACAGCGTGAGCGTTCTTCCATTTACAAGTGCTCTTGGTTTGCCGAATGCATTCGCGCGGCGTATTGCGCGAAACACGCAGCTCATTTTAATTGAAGAAAGCAATCTGGCGCAGGTGAGCGATCCTGCAGCCGGAAGCGGTTTGGTTGAAGAGCGCACTGAAGACCTCGCCAATGCAGCTTGGTCGTATTTCCAGAAGATAGAGAAAGAAGGCGGGGTGCTTGCAGCACTGGCATCTGGCGTAATTCATTTTGATGTTACGACAGCCAGACGTGAAGAGGACAAGTTGGTCGCAACAGGTCGTCATCCGTTGACCGGCACAAGCGCCTTCCCGAACCTTGGCGAGCTTGATGTTGACGTGCTGAAAGCGGATGCTGACCAGATTGGTGAGATCGCAACACGCATGGACCTGCCAGAGCCAAGCACAGATGGGCAGTTGCTTGAGGCGGTTGCCAAAGCATTGACTGAGGGGGCCGGTCTTGTTGACATTCAGGCCAGCCGTAAGCAACTGGGTGACAATGATTGTCAGGCTCTGAAGCTTTCTCGTCTGGCGGCACCATTTGAAAACCTTCGGGACAAAGCCGAGGCTTTCCAGGAAACGCAAGGCAATCCGCCGAAGGTCTTTTTAGCAACGCTTGGACCGGTTGCTCAGCATACTGCTCGTGCAACATTTGCAACCAACTTTTATGCAACTGGTGGGTTTGTCAGCGGGGGTGGCAAGCAGTTTGACAGCCTTGATGACATGATCGCCTGTTTCCGCATCAGCGATGCCAAGGTTGTGTGTTTGTGCTCCTCTGACAAGGTTTACGAGGAACAGGCTGTTGCCGTTTTGAAACAACTGAAAGCTGCCGGTGCTAAACGCGTTACGCTGGCCGGACGTCCGAAGGATCTTCTTGCTGAGCTGACTGAGAATGGCCTTGATGGAACCATATACCAAGGCTGTGATATGCTTGCTGAACTGAAGACATGTTTTGAAGTGGTTGGCGTTTCGCTGGCTGATGAAGTGGAGGCAATTTGATGAGCTTGTTTCCTGACTACACCCAGATTGAATACAAAGACTGTGCCGTGTCGGCCTCCACTGACGCGCAAGCCACATGGAACACGCCAGAAGGTATTGCTGTTAAGCCTGCTTATGGGCCAGAAGATCTTGATGGTCTGACGCACCTGAACACCTGGCCAGGTCTGCCGCCGTTTATGCGCGGACCATACCCAACCATGTATGTGCAGCAGCCATGGACTGTGCGCCAGTATGCCGGGTTCTCGACTGCGGAAGATTCCAACGCCTTCTATCGCCGCAATCTGGCTGCTGGACAAAAAGGCCTTTCCATTGCGTTCGATCTGGCAACCCACCGCGGGTATGACAGTGATCACCCACGCGTTGCCGGTGATGTGGGCATGGCGGGTGTTGCCATTGACTCCATCTATGACATGCGCACGCTCTTTTCCGGCATTCCACTGGACAAGATGAGTGTGTCCATGACCATGAACGGCGCGGTTCTGCCCGTTATGGCGCTTTACGTGGTGGCTGCCGAAGAGCAAGGCGTGCCTTCTGAGAAGCTTTCCGGGACCATTCAGAATGACATTCTGAAAGAGTTCATGGTGCGGAATACCTATATTTATCCGCCCGTGCCTTCCATGCGCATCATCTCCGATATTTTTGCCTATACATCGGAAAATATGCCGAAATTCAACTCGATCTCCATTTCCGGTTATCACATGCAGGAAGCAGGTGCGACGGCTGATCTGGAGCTGGCCTTTACCATTGCGGATGGCATTGAATATGCCCGCGCTGGTGTGGCAGCAGGCATGGATATTGATGCTTTTGCCCCTCGCCTGTCCTTCTTCTGGGCGATTGGTATGAACTTCTTCATGGAAGTTGCCAAACTGCGTGCAGCACGCCTGATCTGGGCAAAGCTGATGCAGGAGAACTTCCAGCCGAAGAACCCGAAGAGCCTGTCGCTGCGGACACACTCGCAGACCTCCGGCTGGTCTTTGACGGCACAGGATGTGTTCAACAACGTCATCCGCACCACCGTTGAAGCTATGGCAGCAACACAGGGGCATACACAATCTCTGCATACCAATGCTTTGGATGAAGCTTTGGCGCTGCCGACTGACTTTTCTGCTCGGATTGCACGTAACACTCAGCTGTTCCTGCAGCAGGAAAGCGGTACCACCAAGACCATCGATCCATGGGGTGGCTCCTACTATGTTGAGCGCTTGACCGCTGATCTGGCCTCCAAAGCACTGAAGCACATTGAAGAGATTGAAAGCCTTGGCGGTATGGCGAAAGCCATTGAGAAAGGCATTCCGAAGCTTCGTATTGAAGAAGCTGCTGCAAAAACGCAGGCCCGCATTGACAGCGGCCACCAGACCGTTGTTGGCGTGAACAAGTTCCGCCCTGACCGCGAAGAAGAACTTGAAGTTCTGAAAGTGGACAATGAAGAGGTTCGCGCCAAGCAGATTGAGAAGCTGAACCGTTTGCGTGAAGAGCGCAACGAAGAGGAAACTCAGGCCGCGCTTAAGGCTCTTGAGGATGCAGCTCGCTCCGGCGAAGGCAATTTGCTCGACCTTTGCGTGAAGGCTGCGCGTGTGAAAGCTTCTGTTGGTGAAATGTCTCTGGCAATGGAAAATGCGTTTGGTCGCCATAAAGCGGAAATCAAATCCATTGCTGGCGTTTACAAGCGCGAGGTTGGTGAAATGTCTGAGAGCATCTCCAAAATTGAGCAGCTGGTTGAGGCGTTTGAAGAAAATGACGGTCGTCGTCCGCGTATTCTTGTTGCCAAGATGGGGCAGGATGGTCATGACCGTGGGCAAAAGGTGATCGCCTCTGCCTTCGCTGATCTTGGCTTTGATGTAGATATCGGCCCCTTGTTCGCCACACCTGAAGAAGCAGCCCGTCAGGCGGTTGAAAACGACGTTCATATTGTTGGCGTTTCCTCCCTTGCCGCAGGTCACCTCACCCTCGTCCCTGCTTTGAAGAAAGCACTGGCTGATGAGGGACGCGAGGACATCATGATTGTTGTGGGCGGCGTGGTGCCTCCGCAGGATTATGACGAGCTTTATGCATCTGGTGCCTCAGCGATCTTCCCTCCAGGGACTGTAATCTCCGAGGCCGCCGAAGGGCTCATCCACGAGCTCAATGGCAAGCTTGGCTACGAGCCGCAGCAAGCGGCAGAGTGAGAGCTGACAAGCACTCCCGCAGTTGATGACTATTTATAGTGAAGCCTGAAGGCGAGACTTTTGTTCTCGCCTTCAGGCTCTTCAACATCGCTGAACCCTATTGGTAGATAGGCAAGTCAGCTTTGCCCGAACACCTCCCCCAAAATTCGTTATCTCCTGCTGCGCCAGATGGTCGTGACAGACCGGCTGTCAGATGCGTGCGATCTGTGCTGCAATGAACCCTTAATGAATAAAGCTCATACAGGTGAGGTAGAAAGAGCAGGTCTCTTTCCATAATAGAACTTCCAGTCATGAGGCGAACAACAATGTTTAAAGAAGCTCTTGAACTCGGTGGTTTAGCGGTCGTTACTGGTGCAGCAAGTGGTGTCGGCAAAGCATCTGCCCTTCGGTTTGCCCAACAGGGATTAGGCGTAGTTCTTGCAGATCTGCCCGGACCGCGACTTGAGGAAGCTGTAAAGGACGTTCGCGCTGTTGCTTCCAGTTCTGCGAGCGTGTTTGGTGTTCCCACAGATGTCTCTGATGAGAGCCAGGTGAAAGCCTTGGCCGACAAAGCCTTTCAAGCTGGTGATGTGGCCGTTCTTATGAACAATGCCGGGATTGAAATTCCATCTTCAAGCTGGGATGAGATGGAGAATTGGCGGCAGCTCATCTCGGTCAATCTGTTTGGTGTAATCCACGGCGTTCATGCTTTCCTGCCGCGCATGGTGGACGCAAACCGCCCGTCTGTTGTGGTCAACACAGGCTCAAAACAAGGGATCACGACACCTCCCGGCAATCCTGCCTACAACACGACCAAGGCAGGCGTTAAAGTCATAAGTGAACAGCTTTGCCATGAGCTCAGAGAGGCAAATGCGCCTATTTCAGTGCACCTCTTTGTACCAGGCTTTACTCACACGGGTATAAACATGGCCCAATACCCGGATAAGCCGAAGGATGCGTGGACCAGCGAGCAAACGGTTGACTACTTCCTCCAGCGTATGGCTGAAGGTGACTTTTATATTCTGTGTCCCGACAATGCTGTAGACTCCAACACCGACAAGCTACGGATCGCCTGGGCAGCTGGTGATATTATCGAAAACCGCCCGGCTCTTTCACGTTGGCATCCAGACTATTGCGAAAAGTTTACCAGTTTCCAGAAAGCTGGGAAGATCAGGTAGTCCTGCATGACATACATGCCATCGCGAGTTTGCTGATGCTTGTTGGAGTTGTCTTACCAAAATTGCGGGCGCAAATTGCAAGCTCTGGAAATTTAAAGATCCTTTCCTACATGAGATAAGCGCCCATACGTTTTATGGGCTCGGGCACTTTGATCATAGCTTGTTGGTTTTGATTGAACGGATTGATGTGTGTCTGGCTGAGGGCCACGGCACGGATTTGAGGATGACATATGCTTACTACGACCACTAACACTCTCGATGGCAAAGAGATTTCCGACTACAAGGGAATTGTTCACGGTGAAGCAATTCTGGGTGCGAACGTCTTTAAAGACCTGTTTGCCGGTATTCGCGACATCGTCGGTGGTCGTTCCGGCGCCTATGAGGGTGAGCTGAAGAAAGCCCGCCAGATTGCACTGCATGAGATGACTGAGGAAGCGGCTCGCTATGGCGCAAATGCTGTGATTGGCATCGACATCGATTATGAGACTGTTGGCAGCAACGGTTCTATGCTGATGGTGACCGCAACCGGTACTGCTGTCACCTATCGCTAACGCGTTTTTCTTTGCGTATCCTTCCTGAAGAACTGGCGCAGGGTTCTGCTCTGCCCCACAACTTCTCCAAGTCGCTGACTTGCAAAGGGGCGTCATCTGTTCAAGGTTGGCAGGAGAGATTCTTCTGACCGGATTTATTTGAATGAATGCACGCCTCGCTTCTTCCAGAGACAACATTGATGATCTTGCCGAGCGGCTGCTGAATGGGCAGCGTGCTGCGCTTGCTCGTGGTATAACGCTTGTTGAATCCAAGAAGCCAGCGCATCGTGAGCAAGCCGAAGCGCTGCTGACCAAGGTGATGGGCTCCACCGGGAATGCATTCCGCATTGGTATCACTGGCGTTCCAGGCGTTGGCAAATCCACCACCATTGACACCTTTGGCTCCAATCTCACAGCAGCCGGGCACAAAGTGGCAGTGCTGGCTGTTGATCCATCTTCAACGCGCACTGGCGGTTCTATTTTGGGTGATAAGACCCGTATGGCCCAGTTGGCTATAGATCGTAATGCCTTCATCCGTCCTTCTCCTTCAGCCGGTACACTTGGCGGTGTTGCTGCCAAAACCCGCGAGAGCATGCTTTTGTGTGAGGCGGCTGGGTTTGATGTGATCCTGGTTGAGACTGTGGGCATCGGGCAGTCCGAGACGACCGTTGCGCAGATGGTTGATTTCTTTCTCGTGCTGATGCTGCCGGGTGCTGGGGATGAGCTGCAGGGGATCAAGAAGGGCGTGCTGGAGATTGCCGACCTTATTGCCGTGAACAAGGCAGAAGGTGACGGGCTGCTGCGGGCGCGGTCTGCGGCATCTGAGTATCGTGCCGCCCTCAATATTCTTGCACCGCGATCCAAGCACTGGTCTCCTCCAGTCCTGACGGTTTCCGGCCTTGCCAATGAAGGCCTTGATGAGGTGTGGGGACAGCTCGGCATCTTCAAAGAACGGATGCAGGCGAGCGGTGACTGGGACAGCAAACGTGCTGAACAGCAGCTTGCATGGATGTGGGGCTTGCTGAACGAGAAGCTTCAGGCGGCTTTGAAGGCAAACCCGGACATTCAAGCGGCGCTGCCTGATGTTGAAAGCGCGGTGAAATCCGGCAATCTGCCCGCAACGGCTGCGGCGAGTAAGCTGGCGAGCTTGTTCGGTATTTAAACCAGCGTTGGGGGACAAAATGACTGAGGATCAAGAGAGACTTTCACGACGTGCCCTTCTTGGTGCTGGTGTCATTGCCGGAACTGGAACGCTTGTGGCTGCTCAGGACGCGCAGGCGGCAATGCCTTTGAAGCCGGTGATTGTGGAGTTTCCTGCATCTCCTTTGCAGCAAGATATCTCTTACACACTGCAAGCCGCGATGAATGAGACCGCAGCGCAAGGGCAGATCCTTCAGCTTGGTGCTGGCAATTTCTTCTGTTCGAATCTCTCTCTGCCCAGTGGGCTGAGCTTGCGCGGCGTGCCCGGACATACACGTCTGGTGCTTAATGGAAGTGGCCCTCTTCTGCAGGGTATTCAGGCTGATCGTATTTGCCTGAGCGATCTTATTTTTGATGGCAATGCCCTCTCTCTTTCTGAAGAGGCTTCGGCGCTGCTGTGGTTTTCTCAGTGTGAGCGGCTTGTTCTCAATTCCTGCGAAATAACCAAGAGCAGCAAGTCTGGTCTGGTGCTGGAGCAGTGTTCAGGCTCTGTTATTGGTAACCACATACATGCAATCGAAGATGTTGCTCTTCTCAGCTACAATGCTAGTGCACTTCGGATTGAGGGGAATATCGTTTCTGATTGTGGCAATGGCGGTATTCTGGTGCATCGGTGGTCAGAAGGGCATGATGGCTCGATCATTGCGGGCAACCAAATCTCCAACATCGCGGCACGAAGTGGCGGGACTGGCCAGAATGGCAATGGCATCAATGTGTTTCGGGCGGATAATGTCACCATCTCCAACAACAAGGTGAGTGACTGCAAGTTCTCAGCAATCAGAGCCAATGCTGCGTCTAATGTTCAAGTGCTTGGCAACACCTGTCATCGTTCTGGCGAGGTGGCTTTGTTTGTCGAGTTCGGTTTTCAGGGCGCGATTGTCAGTAATAACCTGATTGAAACAGCGGCTAACGGGATTTCCATTACCAACTTCCGTGAGGGTGGTCGTCTGGCCGTGTGCTCCAACAATGTATTGCGCGACATTACTGGCACTGGGCCTTATGCGAAGGACAATCCAACCTTTGGGGTTGGTATTGCGGTTGAGGCAGATACCAGTGTGACTGGCAATGTTGTCGAGGATGCGCGGGTTATTGGCATTAATCTGGGTTGGGGGCCGTATATGCGTAATTTGATTGCAGCTCAAAATAATGTGCGCTCTGCCCCGGTTGGCATTGCCGTCAGCTTTGCAGCTGAAGGACAAATTGCGCTCATTTCCCAGAATATCATTGCAGACTGCGCCGTGAATATCGCTGGCTTCAAATGGGATGAACAGGTGAGCGGCGATCTGGCAGTTTCAACGGAGGATCTGCCACACTCCATTCGTGTGACAGACAATCTTGTCAGTGCAGTTTAGGTGAGGCGGCAGGAGACGGAGCCCCTGCCTTGCATCACATGGCGTTCAGAAGACGCTTGAAGTCTGCAACAGGGCGTACTTCGCCGACGAGAACATCGCGGCGGTTCTTCAACTGCTGGTGTTCCCAGGCGTTCAGGCCTTTTTCTTCTTCATCAGAAATATCCAGAAGCGATCTGATGGTGGATGCCATCATCACCTCAGCACCGCGCACGGAGCCGTCTTCACATTTCAGCGTCACGCCGAAGCCAAGCTCTGGCAAGGCTGCACAGAAGACACCCTCTGCGCCAACTTTTACGAAGACGCGACCTTTGAAGATATCCATGATCTCGGTGCAGAAGCGGTTTTTGCCCGCGACCATGTATGGCTCGTTGACGCACGCCTCGTAGAGCGTTTCCGCTGCACTGGCGCGGACCGGATCGAGGCCAACACCTGTTGCAAAGCGGGCAAAGGCCAGCGCTGTTTTCTGTTGGTCCATGGCGTAGGTCGGGATGGAACAGCCATCTGTGCCACATACATCACGGGCCAGAATACCACCGCTCATCTGTTCCAGAACGTTGCGGATTTCCATCTGAACAGGGTGATCAAAATCGATGTAGTTTTCGGTTGGAATGCCGAGGGTCTTGGCCATGGCCAGGAAGCCGGCATGCTTGCCAGAACAGTTGTTGTGCAGCTGGCATGGGCTGTCATCGGTCTTCACAAGGCCAACGCAATCATCCATGTGCTTTGGCCATTGTGCGCCACACAGCAGGTCTTCTTCTGTCAGGCCCGCTTTGAAGAGCATGATGCGTGCGGAGTTGGCATGGGTCTCTTCGCCGTTATGGGAGGCGCAGGCCAGAGCCAGTTCGGCATCGTCAAAATCGAGGGCTTCAGCCGCGCCGGATTCCACCATTGGAATTGCCTGAAGAGCTTTGATCGCGGAGCGCGCAAAGATGCCCTGCTCCACGTCACCTGCGCTGAATGCCAGCTTACCATCGGCATCAACAATAGCGATTGAACCACGATGACGGCTCTCGACAGTGGTGCCACGTGTCACTTCGACGAGTACGGGATTATCCATTCACTCAAACTTCCAAGGGTTGGATTACAGGCTAATTGATTAATTGCGGAAGGCTGTCAGTCGTCCTTGCCTGACCAAGCAGCTCCGGTTAGTTGTCGTCTGCATACTCTATTTTTGAGCGCAGAGCTACTTTTGCGAATTTGTCTTTATTTTTACGCGTATTCCCGAAAGCCAGAACTGCCTATCAGAGAAGCAGCGTCTTCAGTTTGGTGCGAGCCCTTATGAAACCGCCAGTTCTCCCATCCAGACGCGCAAACGACCCAGAGCTTCCTGCAGGACTTCATCTTTTTTGCAGAAACAGAACCGGACGAAGGTCTGTGGGCCTTTGGTGCCGTAAAATGCTGATATCGGAACGGCGGCAACACCTGCCTGTTCCACCATTTTCTGGCAGAACTCCACGTCATTGCCCTTGAAGCCAAGTGGAGAGAAGTCGCAGGTGACAAAGTAGGTGCCTTCGCACGGCAGCACCTTAAAGCCCATGTCTTCAAGTGGTTTGGAAATCAGGTCACGCTTTGCTCTCAGGTCGTCTTCCAACGAGGTGTAGTAGTCATCTTCTTTGCTCAGGCCGTAGGCGACTGCTTTTTGCAGGTTTGGCGGTGTGGTGAAGGTGATGAACTGGTGCGCTTTGGCAATTGGCTCCAACAGGTTTGGATCGGCTGTGATGTAGCCGACTTTCCAGCCTGTCAGTGAAAACGTTTTGCCCGCAGAGCCGATGCGGATGCAGCGATCACGCATCCCCGGTAGGGTCATGAGTGGTTTGTGCTTGTCGTCGGAAAAGACGATGTGTTCGTAGACTTCATCGCAGATCGCATAGCAATCAAACTCCAGGCACAGGTCTGCGATGAGTTGTAGTTCCTGCGTGGAGAAGACCTTTGCGCTTGGGTTCATTGGGTTGTTGAGCAGAATGGCCTTTGTTTTGCTGGAGAACGCCTGGCGCAATATCTCTTCGCGCAGCTCCCAGTTTGGCGGTGTTACCTGCACGAAGACCGGGGTGGCGCCTGCCCGTTTGACCAGCGAGAGATAGCAATCGTAAAGCGGCTCAATGAGGATGACTTCATCACCCGGCTCAACCAGCGCACAGATGCTGTCTGCCAGCGCTTCAGTGGCGCCTGAGGTGACGAGTACTTCGCTCTGCCAATCTACATCCAGATCATAGAAGCGCTTGTTGTTGTCCGCAACGGCCTGTCGCAACGCCGGGACGCCCAGCATGGGCGGATATTGGTTTGGCCCTTCTATCAAGGTGTCAGCCGCAACCTGTCTCACATCCTGCGGGCCGTCTACATCCGGAAAGCCCTGCCCCAGATTGATGGCCTGATGTTCCATTGCCAGACGCGACATGCGCTCAAATACCGTTGTTTCTATTCCGGTAAATACTGAGTTTGTCGGTTTCATCCAGGGTGCTCCTTGCCTGACACGCTTCTTCGCAGGACGACAAGCTAACGATTAGGCGGCATCCTGCAAAGTCTGCATTAGATGCATTTCCTGCGTATTTCCACATAAAGCGGTTTCATCTATTGCGGATTTTTATGCTCAAACCGTTTCTCAGGTTTCAGCGATACGCTTTGGAAATGCAGAAGCACCAATAGCACCACATGACCTCTCATGCAGTGTTGAGCTAGGGTTCCCGAAAGTGGGATGAGCAAGGCGGCAGGCAATACCTGCGCTACTTGTTAGTAATGAGTCTTCGGCATCAGCTACACGCCTTGCCCGGGCTTTCTTATAATGAACTACGTCGCCTCTTTTGCCTATAAGGCACGATAGCCGGTTTCCCGGAAAGAAAGTGGCTTATCCAGA
>NZ_LMCJ01000045.1:41170-41417 GCF_001623085.1 Pseudovibrio sp. W74 | reverse complement strand
TTATCCAGACCAGCACTCTCATCAACCTGAACGAACCTGTTCAGCTCAAGAGACGTGATCGTTGGCCCATCATCACCAAACCGGATCTTCTCACCAATTTCAACGCTCTGGCTGGTCACATCACCATCACCATCGGTGACTGTCAGAACAGCAGAGATCTTGCCGTCCAAGTTGACGAATTCATCATGACTGTCTGTATCAAGCTGCTTGATGGACTGGTACTGCGCAAGGCTGACTTCACCGTCGT
>NZ_LMCJ01000045.1:7928-41160 GCF_001623085.1 Pseudovibrio sp. W74 | reverse complement strand
CATCGCCGTCAGAAGACAAACCAAGGTCGCTCAGCTGCTGCGCTGCATCTCCAACAAAGGTGAACGAGCCAGCGCCAGCATCCCCATCAGCACCAAAGTCAACAGTGTTCTGAAGATCCCCGGCTGCAATCGCAGAACCACTCAGGAACTCAGTCCAGTTGCCATCAGCCTCAAGGCCCCAGTAATCTGGGCTAGTACCCGTTGACAGGATCGTGTCGATGTCATCTTCATCAACAGTCACATCCTGCTGCTGATCGGTTACACTTGGCCCATCATCACCAAACCGGATCTTCTCACCAATTTCAATGCTCTGGCTGGTCACATCGCCATCACCATCGGTGACTGTCAGAACAGCAGAGATCTTGCCGTCCAGATTGACGAATTCATCATGACTGTCTGTATCAAGTTGCTTGATGGACTGGTACTGCGCAAGGCTGACTTCACCGTCGCCATCAATGGAGATTGCAAACACCGCATCGCCGGTTTCGCCACCAACGCGGCCAACAACAAGATCACCTTCCAGATAAAGCAGAATGTCAGCACCCGCTGTGGTCTGAAGACCTGAGGCTGCATCATCAATGCTCAGCGTTACCTTATGGGTTGCGCCATCAGCACCGTCATCATAGGCAAAGTCCACCACGTTATCGCGGGCGAACTGAGGAACCATGTCCTCATCAGAACCTTTGCCGGAAACCCCATCAAACAGGGCTGCAACAGCTGGATCAGTGGTGTCATCGTTATCCAGACCAGCACTCTCATCAACCTGAACGAACCTGTTCAGCTCAAGAGACGTGATCGTCGCCATGTCATCATCAACAATCACGGTAAAGCTGGAGTTGGCTGTATCGCCATCACTGTCAGTTGCGACAAAACCGAAGGTCAATTCGATATCATCTTCAGTACCAGCAACAAAATGATCCAGATTATCCAGAAGCTCGAAGCTATAAGAACCAGACCCATCATCTGACAAAGTTACTTGGAAGACCGCATCGCCCCCAACACCCTTGGTCGCTGTGAACTCAGTGCCATCTACGCTGACAGTATAAACAAGTGCAATACCATCAGATGTCAGGACCTGAGAAGTTATTGGAGTTCCGTCAAACTTGACTGAACGATCCCCAATACCACCTTTATCACTGTCGGCATCATCCGCACCCCAATCGATATCGAGAGAGGCAGTAACTTTATGAGAGGTTGCTGGGGCATCACCATCTGCGGTGTCATTACCGTTACCGATATCCGGGATGCCATCTTCATCAACAGTACCTGTTGTGGGCGCCCCAATCTCCGGCAGGTCATCAGCAACATTTACAATCAGGAACGAGTCTGCGGAATCTCCATCAGCATCAAACGCCTGGAAACCAAATTCCAACTCCAGAATGTCTTTCACATCTGCTTCCAGATGATCCAGATTGCCATGGAGTGTAAAAGTAAATTCACCGGTTTCCGGGAAAGTGTTCAGCAGAACCTCAAAAACCAATTCGCCATTAGGCAGCTTGGCAATAAGCAGCTGGCTGCCCGCACCAATCTCATTGGCAGCATCCGCAATAAGGTCCTGTACTTCATAAGTCAGCGGCTGCCCGTCAGCAGTCAGGCGGATTGGGGTCCCAGCTCGGTCAACAGGCACGCCGGCATCAAGTTGAAACGCCAACGAGCGCTCGCTCACACCGTCCAGACCGAAGTCGACATTCAGATTGCCTGTGAAGGATAGTGGCCCTTTGCCAGCATCAGCCCAATCAGTTTCATCAAGCGCGCCAACTTCCGCAATGCCAGCCACAGGTACATCATCAACGTCCTGTTCGGGATCATCTGCCGCAGCCGCAGCTCCGGCATTGTCTTCTGGTCTCAGGAGATCATTGACATTCAGACCCGGCCCCAGTGGACCGCCATCAGGGTTGTCATCAAAATCTTGTCCTGAACTGTTTGGATCTTCCAGCTGATCGGCAATTGGTGTCCCATCACCTGCAGCGGTTTGGAGCGTATCAACCGGCAAGATTTCGACAAGCGCACCAAATTCTTCAATTGTCAGCGTCTGGGTTTCACTCAGGATCAGCGCCCCATCCGTCTGATCTCCGGCAAAGAACCCTTCAACAAGAAGCGTTCCACCATCAGAAAACAGGATTTGCAAGCTCTCACCGTAGCGGAAGAGACTAACTGGCACTTCCAGCATCTGGCTGAAATCAACCAACTGCCCCGGCTGCCGAACAAGAACCTCCGACTGGCCTTGGGTAGCAATCCCAATCTTCAGCACTTGTGAAGGAACAGCTGCCTGGGAAGTGTTAGTGGCTGTGATCGTAGTAGACGCTTGACGCTCTGACATTTTAGCAAACCCGACGCATAAACAGTTTTAATAAAATTTTAGCAATTGCGCCGATAATTTTGCCAATCATGATAAAAGTCAAATCATTTCCTTAAGGAATTTTTAACATCGTTAATTCCGTCACAGTCCAGCAACACCCTGAATTCACGCGTTTCTGCGACCAAGGTTTTAATTTGATTAAATTTTATTGAGTATTTTAGTTTTTGTTAAACACCGCTCCCTATACAGGGTGGCGAAGTTATTAACGGGAAATGCTGTTTTCTGGAGAGTAAAGCTCAGGAAAGAAGGGCATTTTCAAACAAAAAAAGAGCGCGTTCTTTGCCCCTTGCAACGCGCTCTGAATAGATTTTTAAAAAGTAGATTCGCAGTTCTAATTAAACGTGCGTGTCATTGCTGCAAGAGATGTAAATTTCACCTTTTGCAGAAGCTGCTGGCCACTACCGGCCACATGCACCCATTTATAGTTTTTGGTGTCCTGCTTGAGTGCAACCCGGCCAAAGCGGTTATCAAGGACATACTCTCCACCTTTGTAGGAGAGATTGAGGATTGCATGATACTGGCCGATCTTGGTGTCATAGACTGCAACCACCTTCATATCCTCAGCAGGAATACCCAGTTCCCTTAAAGTCCAGTACTTTAAGACAGCATAGTCCTCACAGTCCCCTCTGCGCTGACTCAGCGTTTCAATTGGTGAGGCCCAATAATCACTTCGCCCCCAAACCTGCTGGTCACTTTGATAGCTGATGAGTGCGTTGATCCCACGATTTACATAGGAAAGCTGCTTGTGACGCGGAAGCTTGCGCGCAGCTTTAATCAGGTTGCCCCAGGTATTTAAAACGCTTACTTCGCATTTATCACTGCTATTCAAACACTTAGAAGTATCTGCAATCCGGTCCATCTGAGTTGTAATGATGTTCCAGCGCCTGTCGATGGAAGTTCCGGCAGTAGAACGAACGATACGCTGCAGATTACGTGTGGGAGTACTCAACACAGCATTAGAACCATGCGCAGATGCTGTTTCAATGGCAGGCAACTCAGGCTTGGCCATTGGAACGGGCATACGTGCCTTGGCAACAAGAACCGGCTCAGGAGTAGCAACAGAAGCAAGCTCAATTGGAAAATATGGAGTTTGCGGCTCCAATGCAGCAGCCGTGGAAACAAATTGAGAAAATCCAAGCGCAATACCGGCAAATCCAAGAACTGCAGCTTTGTAGACGCAATAATTCTTAGTTACCGCACGGCGTCTGCCAGCGGCCCAAAACCTATTACAAAACATCCTGACGCCCCTTGTCAGGCGTTCGGAATTATCTCTCGCGAAGTGCTTCCGAACGCACTTTGTTTATAGGCTTAAGGATATAATCCAACACGGTTTTAAAACCGGTTAAAACATCAATTGAGGCCACCATTCCTGGTATTATTGGTAAAGGATCCGTTTCCGTCCCAAGATAGTTTTTATCTGTTCTGACGTTGACTTTAAAAAATCGATTACCCTGCTCGTCCTTGGTGGAGTCCGCAGCGATCCTTTCCAGCTTGCCTTTCAGACCTCCATAAATGGAATAGTCGTAGGCAGTGATTTTGACCGTAACCTCTTGACCTGGCCTAAGAAATGCCACGTCCTGAGGACTGATCTGCGCTTCAATCAGAAGCGTATCTTCCAGCGGAACAATCTCGACTAAAGGCTCTCCAGGCTGCACCACAGCCCCGATTGTGGATATATTCAATTGATTAACCACACCGTAGACAGGGGCCTCAAGATCCGTCCGCTGAACCTTGTCTCTGGCCGCTTTAATAGTCTCATTTATTACCGCAAGTTCAGCCCGCGCAGCCGCCAGTTCCTGACGCGCTTTGGCGTGAAACACTGTCTTTGCATTTGCAATGCGCTCTTCCGCTTCCTGTCCGGCTGACGTGACACGCCGAATAGAGGCATTCAACACTTCCAGGCTGCCCTGCGCTTCATCAAGCTGGCGCTTAAGACGCAGGAACTCGATCTCAGGAAGCACCTTGCGCTTGAAGAGACGCTCATTAATCTCCACTTCACGCGCCAGCGTTTCCATGGTGACAACGGTTTTACGTTTCTCAGCAAGCAACTCTTCCAGCTCTTGCTCTCTCTGCAATCGCTGATTTTTCAAAAGGGAGATTTCACTTGTGAGCTGCAGGTTACGCGCCAGATAGACCTGCTCTTCTTCAAACGTGTGACCCGGCGCATTGGTTGTAAGCTCACCAGAAAGCTCCAGAGGCACACCACTTGCTTCCGCCATCAACCTCTCAGCACGTGCCAAAAGGCTCCACTGACGCTGCTGAAGCTCACCTAGCTGCGAAGAAAAGCCTGTATCATCCACCCGGACAACAACGTCCCCCTTTTGAACGATCTGTCCCTCTTTCACGAGAAGAGACTTTACAATGCCCT
Source organism: Pseudovibrio sp. W74 (assembly GCF_001623085.1). Classification (NCBI taxonomy): domain Bacteria; kingdom Pseudomonadati; phylum Pseudomonadota; class Alphaproteobacteria; order Hyphomicrobiales; family Stappiaceae; genus Pseudovibrio; species Pseudovibrio sp. W74. The sequence goes on along the minus strand of NZ_LMCJ01000045.1, from coordinate 36,433 downwards.
TTTCAGGCGCCTGTACAATCTGGATCTGGCTGGACGGCACAACCCGTCCCTCACCACGTGTAACCTCTTCAAGCTCGGCTTGAGAGGCCCATGTGATACCGGCAGCCAAAGCCACAAAGACAATCAGAATGACACGCGTTGCAGCACGGGGAGGACGGGTCTGCAAACTTGCACGGATATCGGTTGCGTAATCCCAGTTCTTCATCTCACACACCCTCCGCGCTACGCTGGCGCTCTTCGTTCCGCGTCGCACCAAGGGTACGTAGCTTCTCAATCACGAAATCCCGTGGTCCATCTGCCACAAGCTGCCCCTTATCAAGGGCAACCAAACGGTCTGTAAGCTGCAATAAGGAAGTTCGATGCGTGCTAATAATCATCGTCGTATCAGGCGAGTTGTATTCCCGCAGGCGCTCCAGCAACCGGCGCTCTGACGCTGTATCAAGATGACTAGACGGCTCATCTAAAAACAACAGACGCGGTTGGCGCAGCAACATTCTGGCAAGCGCGACACTTTGCTTCTGCCCGCCAGAGAGCAAACGACCACCCTCTCCCACCTGCATGTCAAACCCATGAGGATGTGTCGCAACAAAATCCTCAACACCTGCAATATGAGCTGCACGATAGATATCTTCGTTAGAAGCCTGTGGCCGCCCAACAACGATGTTCTCTCGCAAACTGCCACTGAACAACACGTTATCCTGTGACAAGAACCCGACACCATCGCGCAGATCTGCAGGATCGTACTGCCGCGTATCAATCTTATCGACCAGAATTGCACCATCTGAGGGCGTATAAAGCCCGGATAACAAACGCCCCACTGTCGATTTACCAGCACCCACACGGCCAATAAGCCCAATGGTCTCTCCAGGCCGAACTTCAAAGCTCACATTGCGCAAGGAGTCTTCAGCAGCCTCAGGGTAGCGAAATGACACATTTTGGAAGGAAATCGCACCAGACGTGATGCGGCTGTTCACATAAGTCCGGTTTGGTCTGCGCTCCGCAGGCAACTCCATCAGACCAGACAGCATCTTGTAGGAATGCATGGTCTGACGCAGTCGTGTCAGCGTACCCGCAATGGATGACAAAGGCGCAAGAACACGGCCTGAAAGCATCATCGCAGCAATCAGACCACCCATATTCACCGCACCGTCATTGACCAGATAAACACCCCAGACAACGATACAGATGGACACCAGAGCCTGCGCAAAGCCTGTCAGCGACTGAGCCAATGTGGACCAGTAACGCCCCTTCAAAATAGCCGCAGCACTGGACGCAACAGATCGCTCCCACTTGATCTGCATAGAGCTCTCAGCATTCAAAGCTCGGATGGTATCGATATTTGCAATACTTTCCACCAACACGGAATGGCGCATCGCACTTTCTTTTGTGGCCTGATCAACAGAACCAGCAAGCGCAGGCTGAACAAGCAAGTTGATCAGAATAACCACCGGAACAGCAGCAAGCGGCACATAAGCAATCGGTCCAACAATCAGGAAAAGCACCATGATGAACAGGCCGATGAAACACATATCAATCAATGCCACCAAGGAGGAGGACGTGAAAAACTCACGAACAGTCTCAAACTCTTTGATGTGATTAGCAAACTGGCCGGTCGATCCCGGGCGGTTCTCCAGATCAAGCCCGAGAGCATGCGAAAAAATTCGCGACGCAATAGCAAGGTCTGCTTGTTTACCTGTCATGTTTATGATGGAGCTGCGCGCGGTCTTCAAAATTCCATCAAACACCAGAGCAAGAAGCACCCCCGCCGCAAGCGCCCATAGTGTTGGAATAGCAAAGTTTGGCAGCACACGGTCGTAAACATTCATGATGAAAAGCGGTGAGGCCAGCGCCAGACTATTGATGACCAGCGCAGCAATAGCAACGTGGATGTAATCCTTCCAGAAGCCTGCAATAACGCTCCAGAACCAGTGCCCGTCCCTGCCAGACCCCATACCGTTAGTCTCAGAAGTCATATTGACGGGCTTAAAGAAGATGCCATGTCCGCTATATAGCTTCTCAAGAGCTGCAATTGAGAGAATTTGCTGCTCCTCTGGCCTCTCCGCATCAACAATCGAAGCGTGACCCGTGCTCTCATTTAGCTCCTTCAAAATACGAAGGCTTCCATCTTCAAACACAAGAATTGCAGGCAATGAGATCGCAGGTATTGTTCCAGCTTTTTTCCTGACCGTGACCGCCCTCATTCCACAATTAGAGGATGCTCGCTCAATCAGTTTGATGGAAAGTCGCCGACCATCGTAAGGTAACCCTGCCAAAATGACAGAGTCGGTTGCGTAGTTACCGTAGCTTCTGGCGATGTACTTGATCGCCTCGACAAGCGGATCTTTGATGCTCACTTCAGCTGAGTTTTCAGTCTCGACGGTCATTTACAGTCTCATCATTCTTAACGACAAAAGGGAGCCGCAAAGGCTCCCTTCCTGAAGAAAATTTCGGCTATGCGTGCAGATTACACCATTAACGAAGTGGTTCAATCTGGAAACCCGCAGCTTGAGGGAAGATCGATGTGTTCCCGCGGCGGTCGGCTCTTGATTCAGCTGGTGGAGAGATGTTGAACATCGCCAGCAGGTTACCGGTGATACCTTGCAGCTGATAGGTAGAGAACTTCAGAATATATTCTGCAGAGATCAGATCGATACGGCTGTTAAACAGCGCATTTTCAGCGTTCAGCACATCCAGCAATGAGCGCTGACCAATGTTGTATTCCTGACGGTAACCGCTCACAACACGCTGGTTGGCAGAAACGGTCTGACGCAGAGCGGAGATGCGCTCGCGTGTTGTTTGAACAGACGCCCATGCTTGCTCAACAGCTTCATCAGTTTCGCGGCGCATACGATCAACACGTGCCTGTGCTTCTGCATGCTGCTCAACCGCACGGCCACGCATCGCACTGTCATAACCGCCATTGTAAAGGTTCCATCTCAGGCGAACCATGATGCGGTAGTCATCGCTACGACCTTCATAACCATTCAGGTCATCTCCGAAATTGGCAGACCCATTCAGAGTAACCCGAGGCATGAAGGAGGAGTTGCTCTGCTCAATCGCAAAACCGGCAGCATCCGTGTCAGCCTCAGCCGACAAGATCAACGGATTGCTCTGACGAGACATTGCAAGTGCAGAAGACAAACTCTTTGCAGCAGCTGAGTTTGCAGCAGAAACAGCACCCAGATTGCTTGGAGCAACACCAACGACGCGGCGATACTTCGCCATTGCATCCAGCAATGACTTACGCACGCTTGCTGTAATCATGCGAGTGGCGGCAACGCGCTCCTGCACCTGAGCAAGATCAGCGGCACCAGTTTCACCACCATCGTAACGTTCTTTCACTTCACGTGCGAGACGCTGGTGAAGTGCAGTGTTCTCTTTGGACTTGTTCAGAATCTTCTGATGACGCACAACATCGACATAGGCTTCAACAGCATCAAGTGCGATCGCTTCAGAGCGTTCCAGAACACGCAGAGCAGCACCATCAACACGGGCGCTCTGGCGATAGATCTCATTCACTGAACCGAAGCCGTCAAACAACAGCTGCTCAGCTTCAACACTCACCTGCTTGGCTGCACGCCATTGCTCAGTGGTGTTGGATTGTGCCCTGCGCAAGCGCTCTGCACCAAAAGAAGCATTCACACTCAACTTCGGCATGAACGCACTTTGAGAAGCACGCAATTCCTGATCACGCGCCCTTCTGTTTGCAGCAGACTCTACAATGTCTGGATTAGTGAGAACGGCGGTTTCAACAGCATCTCGTAAAGACGCAGAATGAGCAGACGTCACTCCCAACGCGCACATCAACAGTGCAACAGAAGTACCTCGAAAAAGCATTGCCTACACCCCAATGACTTTTCCATGAACGGCGTTTACCTCAAACAACCAAAGGCAGCAGAATTTCATCATTACAGCGCCCCTGATTTTCCGGCCATGGGAAAAACAAAAAGAAAATCTAACAGAGTAAAATCACGTGTAGAGATTTTTATCAATATATTTTTTCATAGTATAAATGGTACCCCAAAATCTCAAGATATCACCCAGACACAAACAAACTAAACCAAAGCAAATGCATAGATAAACACAAGAACACTCAAATACTAAAGCAAATTATGCAAAACGCATTACAACGAAATTAGCGAAACATCTCGAGAAAAAGAGAATTACAAAGAAAACGAGTCAACTGTATTCAATTTAAAAAAGTACTGAGTATATATAGAAAGATAAAATTTTACAGATATTCATTCACACTCTCTAAAATACCACCTGTCATTGAATTTTATTTACGCAAGTGGACTCTGAGAAATCCAACAGTTCCCACATGTTAACTATAAGACCCAAAAACCGAATATTGATTCTTTTAGTTTCCCCTCATCTATAGTCTTCGTTCTCAAGCTCAAGCCCTCCTTAAAACTCAGGGGCTCCCTCACAAAAAAAGAGGCGGATGCTTCGACATCCGCCTCTTTAAAATCTGCATCATTTTGCAAAACGATTAGTTCAGCAGCAGGTTTGGAATGTACAGAGCCAGCTGCGGAATGAACGTGGTCAGCACCAGTGTCGGCAACCATGCAAAGAAGATGAACATCAACGTCGGCTTCAGCATCTTATCGACCGAGGTTTCTGTCACCTTGGATCCCAGATACAGCAGCGGAGCAGTCGGTGGCGTAATGTTCGCCATGCCCAGGTTCACACCCAAAACAGCCGCAAAGTGGATTGGATCCATACCAACGCCCTGTACGATTGGAAGCAGCAGCGGCGTTGAGAGCAGGATGCCGGAGATATCATCCATCAACATACCGATGATGATCATCACCAGATTCACCATCAGCAAGATCATGATTGGGTCTTCAGAGACGGAGTAAACAAACTCCTCTGCAATCGCCGGGATGTCTTCAAAGATCAGGAACCGGCTCACGATCAACACCATGAAGATCATCGCCATAACCACACCAATGGTGATGCCTGAGTTCAAAATGGTTTCACGGAACGTTTTCCAGGTCAGACCACGGTAAACGTAAATCGCAACAGGGATCGCATAAACAACAGCGACGCCAGCGGCTTCCGTTGGTGTCATGATGCCACCATAGATCCCGCCGAGGATGATGACGGGCATCATCAATGCAGGAAACGCCTTCAGGCCGCGACGCTTGAACTCGTAGTTGAAGTCATCTGGGCGCTTTTCCAGATTGATGTCTTTATGCTTGCGCAGCATCACCTGGTTTACGATGATCAAAAGCGTAATGAGGATCAAACCGGGAATGACGGTGGAGAGGAATGCACGCAGCACGGACTGCTGTGCGACCCAGGCATACAAAATGTGAGAAGCACTTGGCGGGATCAACAATCCAAGAGGTGCAGCGCTAACGATCAGCGCAGCTGACTGGCCTTCAGGATAGTTGGCTTTGCGCAGATGCGGCATCATGATGCCACCAATGCAAGTCAGTGTCGCGTTTGCACTTCCGGAAATTGAACCGAATACACCGGACGCAAGCACAGTTGCAGCAGACAAACCACCTTTGATGTGCCCGACAAACAGCTCCGCCACGCTGACAAGAGGCGCAGCGATACGTCCCTTTTCCATAATGCCGCCAGCAATGATGAACAGCGGAATAGCCAGCAGAACCACATTGTTCATTTTCCAGTGGCCGGTTGGTAGATAACCAGCAACATCATGGCCGCCCATATAGGCAAGGAAAATAAGAATTGCGCCAAATGCTAGGTGTACGCTTACACCAAGCAGCAAAAGGCCGCATAGAATGGCAATTGACCCAACAATAATCATTGCGCTGCCCCTTGAGCTTTTATTGGTTCTTCTTCAGGGTGTACGTTTTCCGCAATTTCGCGGGGTTCCCGTTCCGGCCATTTTGGACCGTTTCGCAGCAGCAGATAAAAGTGCAGCACGGCGAACATGGTCATGAACAGGAAGCCCAGGAAAATAGCTAATCGAGGCGCAAAGAATGGAATCTTCAGCGCAACGGTCGTCTGCCACATTGGGTAGGAGGCAAGTTCTTCTTCAAGCATGAGCCAGCCCCAATACGTGACCGCACTCAAAACGCCAATTTCAATGATTTCTACAGCCACCTCACGCCACCAGATGATGCGCGGGTTTTTGATCAGAAAGCCAAGCACGTCTGCGTTGACATGCTCTTTGCGTGCTGAGGCGACAGCAGCAGCCATGAAGAACATCCAGAAGCTGACAGTCATCAGCCATTCTTCATAGGCAAAAAGGTTGCCACCAAAACCATAACGGACAATCACAACCATAAAAAATGTGAGCGCCATGATTACACCGCCGGCTGTAATCATGAAGTTCATCAGTTTAATGACGCCGTTCAGCGGTTTAGCCACTGGCCTTGGAAGTTCGCTCGTCAGAATACTCATCTGATATTTGCCCTTCGTTTCTTGAAACCAAATAAGTCATAGAAAAGGCCGGCGCAGGGTATGCGCCGGCCTTGAAGAGAAGGGCTTATTGGAAGTCTTTCTTCAGACGGTCAATGGTGTCCTGACCAACAACTTCAGCCATTGCAGGCCAAACTTTTTCACGTACACGCTCAGCAAGAACTTTTTCCTGCTCAGGGGTGAAGCTCAGGACTTCGTAACCGGATTCTACGAGTTTCTGCTTGAAGTTCGCATCGTTCTCTTTGTTGAACTGGAAGTACTGCTTGGAAGCTTTATCAAACGCAGCTTTCACAACAGCTTTCTGCTCATCATTCATCTTGTTCCAGGTTTTCAGAGAACCATAGAAAGAGTTGATTTCAGAGATCGCGTTGTACTCTACGAAGTACTTACCAACATTGGACTTTGCGAAGATGGTGTAAGCAGCCTGTTTGGTGCAGCACAAGGTGCCGTCAACAATACCGGACTGCATTGCAGGGAACATATCACCCCAAGCCATCGTGGTGGTGTTGTAGCCCAGAGTTTCAGCCATGTCTTTAACAACAGCAGAAGACCAGACACGGATGTTCATGCCTTTGTCGCCAAAGCCTGCATAGTCTTCAGGCTTTTTGTTCGCAACAACACCAACAAAACCTTCAGGGTTGTGATTGAACAGCTTCAGACCGAGGTTTTCAAGACGCTCATTGATGATCTTGTTGTACTCAGAATCTGGGTTCAACATCACATTTTCCAGATCATCCCAGCTGGTGAACAGGTATGGCATGGACATGATGTCGAGCACTGGATCTTTGTGGGAGTAGATGAACGCCATCACAAAGTCCACGTTACCGCGGATGGTGTCTTCAACCAGAGACTCACCGGAACCGAGCTGGCTTGCAGGGAAGACAGAAACTTTCAGGCCAACATCAGCAGCCTCAATTTCCTTTTCGATCTGCTTCAGCATTTTGGTGCCTTCGTGATCGACAGGTACCGTACCAGCGATTTTCAGACGCAGATCAGCAGCGTATACGGAAGACGCCAGTGTCAAAGCAATTGCACTTGCTGCACCTACGCTCAATACGCGACGGAAACCCTTTGATACAGTTTTAAGGCTAGGTTTGTTCATTCTTGTCTCCCTAATAACCATCCAGATACGCATCTATTGCTTATCATTGGCTCCCGGATGGCCGATTATGCCTCTCACAACACAGGCGACTTGCGTCAAATCGTGTCACTCAAGATTTTTAGATTGCTACAGCTCAGGGGCCGCGATCAGAAACATCTTTCATTGCTCTTGATGAGTGATGTCCCTGTAAGTGCTTATCCCCTTGTGCCGAATAGATGCGAAGAACTGGCAATAAAGCGCAGTGCGTTTCACATGCATACTTTTACTAACTCGGGAAACATACTAGATATAATTCAAATGATCCATATTTTTTTCACTATTGACCATTTGTCACCTTATGAACTAGTCATATCTACTGAATTTGAAGAAATTTTGGGCGGAAAGCTCTTCAAATTATAGGGTTTTAGGCAAACCAAATGGCGGCAGCAATTTTCTGCATCAAAAAAAGACACTGATATATCAATTTAATATCGGTCGAAAATCGAGAGGAACATCGAAGATGCAGAAACGCTACATGCAAAAATCGAGAATTTTGAGTGGCTGATACATTTGATCCATTTGCACCAAAATAATTAAAACAATGATTCGTTTGGGAGGGGAAACTATGACGAAAAGCTACCAGGAGACGGTTGATCAACTCACGAAAGCCTATCCAAATCTAAGCAAGCAGCTCAAGAAAAGCGCGGCTTATGTCTTGGAATATCCAAGTGATGTTGCCACCCTGTCCATGCGTCAGGTTGCAGCCCGTGCAGACGTCCCTCCTCCCACCATGAACAGACTTGCAAAATCTCTTGAGTTTGGAACCTACAATGCCCTGCGTGATGTCTATCGCGGCGGGTTCGAGGATTTTTCCTCCAACTACCCATCCCGAGCCGGAGAGCTACAGGCCACACATGGCACCTCGGATATTGAAGCTTCTTTGCAAAGTTTCAAAAGCGCAGCTCTTGGCAATCTGAAGCATTTGTTCGACACCGTCGACCGGGATCATCTCCAACAAATCGTCTCGTCACTGGCCACCGCCCGGAACGTGGTTGTTGTTGGTATGCATGCATCCCACTCACTCGCAAATTACCTGCACTATGTTGCCTCCATGTGCTTTCGCAACTGGCGGCTCATCAATCGCAAGAATGGCGAAATCGCAGATCAGGTTGAGTACATCAACGCCGATGACGTTGTCGTCGCAATCTCCCTGAACCCATGCGCTGCAGACACAGTACTCGTTGCAAAACGGGCGTATGAAGTAGGTGCAACGGTCGTCGGCATCACCGACACCAGAACATCTCCACTTGCCACTTATTCAACCGACCTCCTGCTCACCCCTGTTCAAAGCCCGCATTTCTTTGAGAGTTATGTCGCCACTGCGGCCCTTCTGGAAATGATCCTTGGCTTACTGGTGGCAGACAGCGGACAGGTCGTCATCGACAACATCACAAGGCTGGAACGCTGCCGCAATGAACTCGGCGAATACTGGCCAGACCAATAAACCAATAAGAACTCGGAATACCCTATGACAAAGCTCAGTCTCCTTGCCGGTCAGATCAACATTCCTGCGATGACCACAGCAGACCAGCGAGACGCACACGTGCGCTCCGTGACCGCCAAGTTGCATCAGCAACTCACTGCAAAGCCACATGATCTGGTTGTTTTACCTGAGCTTTCGACCGTTGATTACTCCAGAGCTGCCTTCGCTGAACTCAGCGTGCTGGCAGAAGACCTGAACGGCCCCTCCGTCAAAGCATTTGGCGCTTTGGCAAAACAGCACAACACCACAATCGTCTTCGGCATGCCACGCAAAGCAGAGGATCACTATAAGATCTCTCAGGTCGCTGTCGGGCCGGACGGAGCTGTCATTGGCTGCTACGATAAGCTCCACATTTGTCAGTATGGCGCGTCCATGGAGAAGGAATACTTCGAGAAAGGTGACCACCTTTTCTCGTTCTCCGTAAAGGGCATAAAGGTTGCGCCAATCATCTGCTACGATATCCGCATCCCTGAACTCAGCCGCACACTGGCTCTGCAACACGGCGTTGACCTGATCCTGCACAGCGGCGCGTATGCCCAGGATGAAAGCTTCTTCAGCTGGCACGACTTCGTGGTCACCCGCGCTCTGGAAAGCCAGATCTTCTTCCTCAGCCTCAATCGCGCTGGCGAGAACTTCGGCAACTCCACGTTCTGTCCTCCCTGGACAGATGAGAACACACCACGCACAATCTTCCCTCAAACCAACGAGCATTTTGAGAGCTTTGAGCTGGATACGGCTGTGATTGATCAAGCGCGCGAAGACTACACATTCCGCAAGGATTTGCTGGAAGACTACTCCCGGCTCAAGCATCAGGAACCTGAGCTGCTCAACCAATAGCTAGCTCTATTCCCATCAGTTTTCCCTCTAGTATCGGTTGCAACAAAACAACTTTCTGGAGGGAAAGCACGCCATGGCAGATCTGCCAAAGCTTACGGACGCAACGCTTACGCTTGAAAACCGCGTTGCCACACTCACCATGAACCGTCATGACCTGCGCAACGCCCTCACCGGCTCTGCGCTGATTGACGACATCGTGGCAACGGCGGAATGGGTCAATATCTGCCCTGATGTCTCAGTTCTACTTCTGACGGGCGCAGGCTCAGCCTTCTCCTCAGGTGGCAACATCAAAGATATGGCAGAACGTGGCGGTGACTTCGCTGGCAATGTGGCTGAGGTGGAGAACCACTACAGGCGCGGCATCCAGCGCATTCCTCTCGCCCTGCAAAATGTGGAAGTGCCGATCATTGCAGCCGTCAATGGCCCCGCTATCGGAGCGGGCTTTGACCTTGCCAACATGTGCGACATCCGCCTGGCCTCCACCAAAGCCAAGTTCGGAGAGACCTTCCTGAACCTTGGCATCATCCCCGGCGATGGCGGCGCATGGTTCATGCAGCGCTTGATCGGCTACCAGCGCGCAGCAGAGCTTACCCTGTCGGGACGTGTTATCAACGCCCAGCAAGCCAAGGAATACGGCCTTGTGTTGGGTGTGTACGAGCCAGACGAGCTTATGGCGGAAGCCAGCAAGATGGCTCAGCAGTTCGCCTCTCAGCCCCCAAAGGCCACGCGCCTCACCAAACGCCTGCTGAAGATGGCCCAGCGCACTGAGCTAAAAGACTTCCTTGACCTGTCCGCGTGCTTCCAGGGCATGAGCCACAATGAGCCCGAACATCTGGAAGCTGTGCTCGCCTTCATGGAAAAGATGAAATAGGCACTAAAACGAGAAGAGCGCTGCAGACTGGCGGATACCCGGCAGCGTACAGCGCTCATTCAACAAACAAGAAATGCGTTACTTCGCAGGCCTGCGAATGGAAGGCTCCGCTTCCAAAACCAGCGGATTAAGCCCCTCTCCGCCATCCTTCACAATGTCAAACAGTTGCAGCCGCATCCGCGGCTCCCAAAAATCATTAATGTGATCGGCAATACCTGCAACCGCCTCTTCATGCGGCTTATGCTTGAAGAAACCAGCGATCTGGTTTGCCATGTAGGTGAGCTTTTCTGGTGCCATACCCGAGCTCTCCTCCCTTTTAAACTCTCAGTTCCATTGCGCGCAGACTGCACAAGTCTCTCTGAAGTCAGAGGATACTCATGCAGCCCAGCATCAAATACACTTATTCCGCAGCTTCAATCCGGCGAGACCGAGCAGCATGCTCCTGATACTCTTCCTGCCAGTCTGTCTGACCGTTGGAAAGAGAAACCTGAACCGCCGTCACCTTGTATTCCGGACAGTTTGTCGCCCAATCAGAATAGTCGGTCGTCACCACGTTTGCCTGTGTCGCCGGATGGTGGAACGTGGTGTAAACAACACCCGTTGAAACACGATCCGTCACATTCGCCCGCAAGCTGGTTTCGCCAGAACGGCTCATAAGCTTGAGCCAGTCACCATCTTTAATGCCGCGCACTTCTGCATCATGCGGATGAATCTCCAGCACATCTTCCTCATGCCAGACCACATTGTCTGTACGCCGTGTCTGAGCGCCAACGTTATATTGGCTTAAAATACGGCCCGTGGTCAAAAGCAGTGGGAAGCGCGGTCCGGTCTTCTCATCCGTCGCTACATAGTCGGTCCGAATGAAACGGCCTTTACCACGTACAAACCCGTCCAGATGCATGGTTGGCGTGCCTTCCGGCATTTCTTCATTACAAGGCCACTGAACAGAGCCCTGCTCCTCCAGAAGGTCGTAAGTCACATTGGCAAAGCTTGGAGTGGTTGCCGCAATCTCCTCCATAATCTGAGAAGGATGCGTATAGGTCCAGTTCGCCCCCATGGCATTTGCAAGCAACTGGGTCACTTCCCAATCCGCATAGCCATTGCGCGGTGCCATCACTTTGCGTACGCGGTTGATACGCCGCTCAGCATTGGTGAAGGTGCCATCCTTCTCAAGGAAGGTGGAACCCGGCAGGAACACATGCGCATAGTTCGCGGTCTCATTCAAAAACAGGTCATGAACGATCACACATTCCATGGCAGCAAGACCAGCTGCAACGTGCTTGGTATCAGGATCAGACTGCAAGATGTCCTCACCCTGCACGTAAATGCCCTTGAACGTTCCCTCAACAGCTGCATCCAGCATGTTCGGAATACGCAAGCCCGGCTCGTCGGAGATGGTCACACCCCAGATCTGTTCATAGATATCACGCGCATCAGCATTCTTCACATGGCGATAGCCCGGCAGTTCATGCGGAAACGACCCCATATCACAGGAGCCCTGCACGTTGTTTTGACCACGCAGCGGGTTAACACCAACGCCTTTCTTGCCGATGTTACCAGTCAGCATGGCAAGGTTCGCAATGCCGATAACAGTCGTGGACCCCTGACTGTGTTCCGTCACGCCAAGTCCGTAGTAGATCGCACCATTACCACCACGCGCATAAAGCCGTGCCGCCCCGCGCACTTCCTCAGCAGGAACACCCGTCAGCAACTCAGCAGCTTCTGGGCTGTTGGCCGGATCAGAGACGAACTCAACGTAGTCCTGAAACTCATCCATATCGCAGCGTTCACGAATGAAAGCCTCATCGAACAAGCCTTCAGTCACGATCACATGCGCCATCGCAGTCACAATGGCAACGTTCGTTCCCGGACGCAGCGCCAGATGGTGCGAGGCCTTGATATGCGGAGACTTCACCAGATCAGTCCGGCGCGGATCAATCACGATCAGCTTTGCACCCTGACGCAAACGCTTCTTCAGACGAGAGCCAAACACTGGATGCCCGTCCGTCGGGTTCGCACCGATCACCAGCACCACATCAGAATGCTCAACACTGTCAAAGTCCTGCGTCCCCGCAGATGTGCCAAACGTCTGACCAAGGCCATAACCGGTTGGTGAATGACATACGCGTGCGCAAGTGTCCGTGTTGTTGTTCTCAAACACCGCACGTGTCAGCTTCTGAACAAGGAAAGTCTCTTCATTGGTACAGCGAGAGGACGTGATCACTCCAACAGACTCTTTGCCGTACTGCTGCTGAATGCCCTTCATCTTGTTCGCTGCAAAGCTCAGGGCTTCATCCCAGGAAACTTCCCGCCATGGCAGATCCACACTCTCACGAACCATCGGGTTGAGAATACGGTCCTGATGCGCCGCATAGCCATAAGCAAAGCGGCCTTTCACGCAGGAATGACCACGGTTCGCCTTGCCATCCTTATACGGCACCATGCGCACCAACTCATCACCGCGCATCTCTGCCTTAAAGGAGCAGCCAACACCACAGTAAGCGCAGGTCGTCACAACAGAACGTTCCGGCTGTCCAATATCGATCACGGACTTTTCCTGAAGCGTCCCTGTCGGACACGCCTGCACACAGGCACCGCAAGACACACACTCAGAATCCAGGAAACTCTCAGACATGCCCGCGGTCACGCGAGAGTCAAAGCCGCGACCAGTAATGGTCAGCGCAAAAGTTCCCTGCACTTCCTCACAGGCCCGCACACAGCGCGAGCAGACAATGCATTTGGCAGGGTCATAGGTGAAATAAGGATTGCTCTCGTCCTTTGGCTTCCAGCAGGCATTCACCTCACCGCCGCCATCACGCATTTTAAAGTGGTTCTGCGCATCAGCGCCATAGCGCACATCGCGCAGGCCAACCGCTCCGGCCATGTCCTGCAGCTCACAGTCACCATTGGCAGCGCAGGTTAAGCAGTCCAGCGGGTGATCAGAGATGTAAAGCTCCATCACACCACGGCGCAGGCCTTTAAGACGATCTGTCTGGGTGCGAACCTGCATCCCCTCTTCCACCAGCGTGGTACAGGAGGCAGGCGTTCCGCGTCGCCCTTCAATTTCCACCAGACACAGGCGGCAGGAGCCAAAGGCATCAACCATATCCGTCGCGCACAATTTGGGAACCTGAATACCAGCTTCCATGGAAGCCCGCATCACAGAGGTTCCCTCAGGCACGCTCACATCAAAACCATCAACGGTGATAGTGACAGTCTTTTCAGCGGTCGATTGAGGAGTACCAAAGTCTGTTTCTTTAATCAGGGTCATGGGTTCACTCCGCCGCGTCTGTTAATGGCTTTACATGAAAATCCTGCGGAAAATGCGTCAGAGAACTCATCACAGGATAAGGTGCAAACCCGCCAAGAGCACAAAGCGAGCCCATTTTCATCGTGTCGCAAAGGTCAGTGAGCAACTCCACTTGCTGCTCTGGCTGATCCCCTTCGGCAATCCGGTCCAGCACTTCCACACCGCGCACAGACCCAATACGGCACGGCGTACACTTGCCGCAGCTCTCAATGGCGCAGAACTCCATGGCAAAGCGTGCCTGCTTGAGCATATCGACCGTGTCGTCAAACACCACGATCCCCGCATGGCCAATCATGCCATTACGCTCAATAAACGCCTCATAATCAAAGATCGTGTCAAACAAAGACGGTGGGAAATAAGCCCCCAGCGGACCGCCAACCTGAACAGCCTTCACCGGACGACCGCTCAACGTGCCGCCGCCAATATCATAAATCAGCTCGTTCAGTGTCAGACCGAAAGCCGTCTCAAACAACCCGCTGTTCTTGATGTTGCCAGTCAACTGGATCGGAATAGTCCCGTGGGAGTAGCCAACACCATAATCTCGGTAGAACCGTGCGCCGCGATCCATAATGATCGGCACAGACGCCAGCGACATCACGTTGTTGACCACAGTCGGACAGCCAAACAGACCCTCAATCGCAGGAAGCGGAGGTTTGGCCCGCACAATACCGCGTTTGCCTTCAAGGCTGTTGAGCAGCGAGGTTTCCTCACCGCACACATAAGCACCAGCCCCTTCACGCACTTCCATATCAAACGCATGATCAGAGCCCATTACAGAAGCTCCGAGAATGCCGGCTTTGCGCGCAATCTTGATCGCGTCCTGCATAATCGCAACCGCATGCGGGTATTCAGAACGGGTGTAGATGTACCCCTTGGTCGCTCCCACCGCGATACCGGCAATGGTCATGCCTTCGATGAGAACGAACGGATCGCCCTCCATGATCATCCGGTCAGAAAACGTACCACTGTCACCTTCATCTGCATTACAGACGATATATTTCTGCGCACCTTGCGCCTTCAGCACAGTGTTCCATTTGATACCTGTCGGAAATCCAGCGCCACCGCGGCCACGTAGACCACTGTCGGTCACGTCCTGCACAATCTCCGCAGGCGTCATCTCAAGCGCACGCTTCAGACCAAGAAAACCGTGATGCATCTCGTAATGTTCAAGAGAAAGCGGGTCAGTGATGCCACAGCGGGAGAACGTCAGACGCGTCTGACGCTTCAGATAAGGCATCTCTTCGGTCAAACCATGACACAAAGGATGGTCACCACCATCCAGCAGGCCCGCATCCAGCAGTCCGGCCACATCAGATGGCTTCACCGGACCATAGGCTATCCGGCCCTGCTCGGTTTCAATCTCGACCAGCGGCTCCAGCCAGTGCATACCGCGAGATCCGTTACGGATGATTGTCGCATCCACACCGCGCGCGCGCAGCTCTTCCGCCAGCGTCTCTGCAACACGATCAGCGCCAACCGCCAAAGCAGCAGCGTCGCAAGGAACGTAAAGGACAGCCCCCATCACTTCACCTCCTCAACAAGCTTCAGCACAGCCTCTTCATCAAGGCGGCCATGCAGGTTGCCATCCATCATAGCAGCAGGTGCACACGAGCACAGGCCAAGGCAATAGACCGGCTCCAGCGTCACCTTCCCATCAGGCGTGGTTTCGTGCCATTTGATGCCAAGGTCTCTTTGAATGTCATCTGCAAGCTTTTCGCCGCCCATCGACTGGCAGGCTTCTGCACGGCAAACCTTCAACACATGGCGTCCGGCAGGTTCTGTACGAAAGTCGGGGTAAAAACTCATTGTGCCGTGCACTTCAGCACGGCTCAGGTTCAACCGATCTGCGATCTTTAAGAGCGCATCCTCGGGAACATAACCAAATTTCCCCTGCACATCGTGCAGGATTGGCAGGAGCGGCCCTTCCTGATGTTCGTGGACATCAATAATCGCGGCCGTTTCTTTTTCTATATCCTGCGATTGCGTCTGCAAGGCCATAAAATCCTCCCTCCTCGCACGTCAATGCTTCGTGTTGGCACAATATGTCGCAGGCAATCAATATGATATATCCGTTGGGCGATTGCACATCCCTATCAAGGAAATCACGTAGAGAGCTCTTTGCCCTGCGATATTCTAGTAATTCTCTTCAAAAAAATGTCCAAAAGCGGCGCACGAGGCTCACGCTGCGTCGCAATCAATCCAACCATAATACTGGCATAAGGATCAGAGATCGGGATGATCTCCAGGTGATCAGAGGCAATTGTCTGCGCTACGGCCTGCGGGATAATCGTCCCCCACCGTCCGGTACGCACATGCGCCAGCAGGCACATGATGGAATCTGACTGCAGTACTGGCTTTGCCACCACATCAACATCATGCAGGATATTGTTGATGATACGCCGGCATTGCATGTCACTCGTCAGCAAACACAACGGGACCCTGCTCACATCCTCCAGCGTGGCATGCTCGCGGCCAGAAAGCGGCCCACCTTCAGCCACCACAAAGCAGTAGCGCTCCCGATAAAGAGGAATTTGTAAAACCCGCCCCAAAGGCTCGTTGTCCAGATAGGTCAGCCCCACATCAATTTCCAGATTTTCCAACTGCGCCAGAATCTCAGAGGACGGACGCGAGAACACCGCAAAATCAACGCCCGGGTTTTCCTCGCTAAAGCATGTGGTGAGTTCTGGAACATACGTCAGAGCTGTGGGGATGGAGGCAATCCGCAACGTACCCGATTGACCATCACTGACAGCCTTCAGCTCCTGCTTCATGGTCCGCGTATCAGCCACAAGCTTGCGGGCCCATTCCAGCACCCGCTCCCCTTCAGGCGTCAGCCCCTGAAAACGCGAGCCACGCAAAACCAGCAGAGCGCCAAGCTGTTCTTCAAGATGCTTGATGTTGGCCGAAAGCGTCGGTTGCGTCACACCACACTCGTCCGCCGCCTTCCCAAAATGCTTCTCACGCGCCAACGCAATAAACATCTCCAGCTTATCGATCATGGGTTATCCTCGCAAACGTTCCCGCAACATCATCCATCAGCAGGCACCAGCCTTGTCAGGCCAATACCACGCGGGATCGCTCATATCCTCCTACAAGCAATCCCTTAGATGTTTTTTCTTAGCTCTGAAATGAACTAGCATATTCAGAGCAAGAACGATAACGCGGAACGCCAAGAACACAGCGCGGTTTGGATAAACTCTGCAATCAGACGTTCATACCAATGAAGCTTACACCAGCGACCATGAATATGGCGGCCAGCATGCGGCGTACCCAGTTGCCCTCACCCAGGACGACAAAACCGATTAAGGCGGCAAAAATGACGGAGGTTTCGCGCAAGGCTGAGACAGCGCCCAGCGGTGCAAAGTTTTTGGCGTAAAGCACCAGACCATAAGCAATCATGGAGACCAGACCGCCCGTCAGGCCCAGCGCCCATGTTCTCCTGGAAAGACTTGGCAAAACAGACCACCGCCGCACACCAATGAAAGCTGCGATAAAGACCTGCAAAAACGCACCCCACGCCCAGTAACTCAACGTGTTGCCAGAAAGCCGGACACCAACACCGTCAACCAGCGAGTAAGCAGAGATACAAACACCTGTGGCAACCGCAAACCCAAGCGCCGCACCGCCAACACCTTGCCGCAAGGCAGACCAGCTGGACATCTGAATACCAAACCCGATCAAGCCAATGCCAAACCACGCCCAAAACGGCAGCACTTCGCCCACAAACAGCATGGCCCATAAGGAAACCAGAGCCGGAACAATACCGCGTGCAATGGGATAGACCACACTCAGGTCCCCATGACGGTACGCCTGCCCCAGCGTGTAGTAGTAGACAAAGTGAATGCAGGTGGAGAGCGCCACATAGCCAAAACTCTCAGGTGCTGGCAAAGGCAGGATCATGATCATGACACCTGCCGGGATCACATGGCCAAACGCCACAAGTCCGAGGGTGAGTGTACGGTCACCCGCTGTTTTAACAATCGCATTCCAGATCGCATGCAGCAGTGCTGCTGCAAGGATTATCATTATGATGGATAGGCTCATCAATCAAAACCATTCGTAGTGTGGAAGCCTGCCGGGCAGCTTTTGTAAAGCTCCATCATCCAATCTGCGACTGACCTCGCAACACCAGAAAACCGGCTTCCATCTTGTTTTATCTATCTTTTAAAATGCTGTAATTTCGAAGGTTTTCGATTTCTGCATCTGGTTGCCCGTGTGCAGCTTTAAGCAGATCACAGGCGGGTAGTCTTGTTTCAACTCAGTTTTTTCGGGAGGCTATGAAGCTTTGAATGCCCCAGTCCGCAAAGGCAGTCACAAACGGTTCTTCAAGTGGGCTGTCGGTCACCACATAATCCACCTGTCGTGGGTCCGGTCCTACATACGGCGCTGTCTCACTCAGCTTGCCATGATCAAACGCAACCAGCACCTGATCCGCTTTTTCTGCAATGGCAGCACTCAGTTGGGATTCAACACTGCTTTGATAGAGAAACCCCTTGCTGGCAGAGACCGCATCAAGGCTGAAGATGGCCATATCAAGCGCGAACCGCTGTACCTGACAATAGGTGTCGTGACCAAAGGTTCCCCGGTCATTGACCTGCATTTCACCACCAAGCAAATGCACGCGGTTGCCGTTCACATTCACCAGTGTCTGCGCAACACCAATGGAGTTTGTGACCACCGTCAGGTTCCTGCGCAATCTCAGGTCTTCCGCCACATATGCCGTGGTGGAGCCAACATCCAGATAGACGGTCATGCCATCTTCAACCACATCACACACAACAGCGGCGATCAGCCGTTTTTCATTGGTGCGCTGTGAAATACGGCGAAAGAAGCTTGGGTCATTTTGCGAGCTTGCCAAATAGGCCCCGCCGCGCACCCGCTCAAGGTCTGAAGTCATCGACAAAGACTTCACCGTCCGGCGCACAGTTTCTTCAGAAACATCCAGTGCCTTAGCCAGATCAGCATTGCGTGCCGATCCGCCAAGTCGTTTCAGAACTTCCAGCAGTTCCAGTTCGCGGTGGCTATGAGACATCTGCCCCTCACGTTTGCGCGGATAATCACGTTCTGTGACTGCCTTACTCCACAACTACAGTCAAATTCCAACACATATGTCGATTTATGTTGGAATTTGTGTGCAGCTGTGGATTATTTGCTGGCAAACGACCACAGTTACATCTCTCTTTCATATTGCCGGAGTAACGGTCTGTCGGACTGCGCCACACCTGTGGCTTTGGGGGATCAGGAACATGCAAAACAAACGCAATGTGCTTTTTATCATCATCGACCAGCTGCGCGCGGATTGTGTGTTCGGTGAACTTGGCAAACACGTAAACCTGCCAAACCTGCGCGCGTTCATGGAAGACAGCGTCACCTTTACGCGTCACTTCTCCGTCACCAATCCATGCGGCCCGTCCAGAGCGTCACTGCTGACGGGGCAATACGCCATGAACCATCGCTCTGTACGCAATGGCACACCGCTGAGGCACGACACGCCCAACATCGCAACGCAAATGCGCAAGGCGGGCTATCTGCCCATGTTGTTTGGATACACGGACACCTCACAGGATCCCCGTGCCTTCCATCCGAACGACCCAGCAGTCAGAACCTACGAATACCCGATGAACGGCTTCCATGAGATAACGGAGATGCGCATGGATATGTCCTATCCATGGCAGTCTCATCTCATGAACCAGGGGTATAAATTAGAGAAGTACTGGGACGTCTACAAGCCCGTCTCACCAGAAGGCAAAGCCCCACGCCTCAACGACCCTGCGCTCTATGCAGCCAAGGACAGCGACACGGCGTTTCTAACAGACGCCTTCCTCAAGACAATGCCAGCCTACAGTCAGCAAAGCTGGTTCGCGCATCTTACCTACATTCGTCCGCATCCTCCGCTCGTCGCCCCTGCCCCGTATAACGACATGTACGATCCGCAAAACCTGCCGCTCCCAGAGCGACTGGAAAGCGCAGAAGACGAGCAGGCCCAACATCCGTTCTTCACCCCGGTCATGCAAAACAACAGCGCAGCCAGCTTTGTTGAGGGCTTCCCGGATCTGGAACCAACAGACGAGAACATCCGTACCCTGCGCGCAATCTATCTCGGGCTAGCCACAGAAGTGGATCACCATGTAGGCCGTGTTGTGCAGTTCCTCAAAGACACAGGACAGTACGACGATACCATGGTGATAATCACAGCTGACCATGGCGAAATGCTGGGCGACCATCACAGCTGGGGGAAAATGACCGTTTATGATGCGGCCTACCACACCCCTCTCATCATCCGCATGCCAGACGGAGAGCACGGAACGCAGGTCTCACAGGTCACAGAGTCCATCGATATCATGCCAACCATTCTGGAATGGGTCGGGCAGGATGTTCCAGGCTCCGTGGATGGCAAGTCCCTGCTCCCGTTCCTCCAAGGTGAAACACCTGAGAACTGGCGCACGGTCTCTATGTCAGAGCTGGACTTCGCAGACCCGTTACAGCCAACTCTCTGGCAGCAACAGCTTGGAACCAAACTGGACAACTCCTGCCTGAGCATCTTGCGCGATGAGCGTTTCACACTTGTGGAATTTGCAGCCGATCTGCCCCCTATGCTGTTTGATGCTAAGGGCAAAGGTGAAATGGAAAATCTGGCGCAAAAGCCAGAGCATGCTCAAACACTTGCACGTATGACCCGCGAACTCCTTCGGCACCGTATGAAGAAAATGGACAAGACCCTGTCCAACTGGATGATCACCACAGACGGCCCGAAACACTGACCCAGGAACGGGGCATCACACCATGCCCCGTTTTTCACCACAAACAGACAGCAGCTGATCAACGCTGTTTAATCTCCTCAATCATCGCCTTACCAATCTCAGCGATCACCGCATTGCGCTGCCTAAAACTCGCATCACTGCCCATCATATAAACCGAAGCCAAATATGGTGCTCCTGCATCCGGCCAGATAACACTGATAATCCCACGCGAACCATTCTGACCTCCACCGCTCTTGTCTGCAATGCGCCAGCCCTTCGGCAGATGCTTTCGGATCAACTCATCCGCAACCTTGTCATCCACCATCCACTGCTGCAGCTGTGCGCGGGAAGACGGAAGCAACACATCCTCAAACAGCAACCTGTCCAATGTCTTGAGCACAGCAGAAGGCGAAGTAGTATCACGGGGATCTCCGTGCCTGGCTTCGTTCATAGCTGGCTCATTCCGGTCCAGACGCGTCACCCGATCACCAAGCCCACGTAAGAATCTGGTCAGCCCTTCCGGCCCATCAACGCGTTTCAAAAGCAAGTTTGCAGCACTGTTATCGCTCATGGTGACCGTCGCTTCACACAGCTGACCAACACTCATTCCAGAAGCCACATGGTTCTCCGTAACAGGAGAATAAGAGACAAGCTCGGTTGCTTTGTAAGTGACAAGATCACCAAGGCTCTCTTCACCGCGATCAACACGGCTTAAAACGGCTCCGCAGAGCAATGCCTTAAACGTGCTGGCCATAGGAAACCGCTCATCCGCCCGATGCTCAACGGCCCAGTCAGATCCGGTATGGCGCAGCACCACACCAATGCGCCCTCCAACCTCAGTCTCTAACTGACTGACTGTATCCATCAGTGGCCCCGCCTCGCTGGCTAAGGGCAAGCTCAACGTGAAGGCCAACGCACATGCAAACCGTCTCATAGGAACGCAGCTTTCCTCTAAAAAACGCAACATTCTCCAATTCCTTTCATGGTGAGCAGCGGCCCCATCAACAAATAAATTTCATGAAACAGGCACAGCGTATCCCCTGCTGTAAAGCAGAACACTCAGCAGCATAAATTCGCCAAAACCAGCGCTTAAGCTAGAAATTTAATGTGGTGAGCACCGGTATAATCAGATGCATCCTCAGACCTAAACACTTTTAGGTAGAGCCACAAACGACTAATTCTCGACACAAATATTAGAAAAACTAATAGGCATGGACCGACCAAACATCCCCCTCAACGCC
The DNA here is from genome assembly GCF_001623085.1 of Pseudovibrio sp. W74. Classification (NCBI taxonomy): domain Bacteria; kingdom Pseudomonadati; phylum Pseudomonadota; class Alphaproteobacteria; order Hyphomicrobiales; family Stappiaceae; genus Pseudovibrio; species Pseudovibrio sp. W74. The sequence goes on along the minus strand of NZ_LMCJ01000045.1, from coordinate 14,411 downwards.
CTCCGCGCCTTCGAAGTCGCCGCCCGGCAAGGCAGTTTTACCCGCGCAGCAATCGAGCTGAGAGTCACACAAGCCGCTGTAAGTCATCAACTTATCGCTCTGGAAGAACTACTGGGAACACCTCTTTTCCACCGCACCCCGAAAGGCCTGATTCTCACCGATGAAGGCACAGCCTTACACCCCATCCTCACTCAAAGCTTCGACAGGATCGGAAATATCCTCGACCGTTTCCTTGATGGTCGCTATCAGGAAACCCTCAATGTCGGCGTCGTGACCACCTTTGCAACTGGCTATCTCATCGAGCGCCTGCCGGACTTTCAGCAAAAGCATCCCGGTGTGAACCTGCGCCTGTTCACCAACAACAACCGTGTCGACATCACCAAAGAAGGTCTTGATATCGCAATACGATTTGGCGAAGGCCTCTGGCCGGGCCTGCAAGCAACACCATTGCTGACCACCCCTTTAACCCCATTGAGTTCACCAGATATCGGCCTCTCTCTCAAAACCCCTCAGGACCTCACCAATCACACGCTCTTCCGGTCCTACCGTTCAGATGAATGGGAGCTATGGTTCCAACACGCAGCGACAGCCTGCCCCAAAATCACAGGCCCAGTCTTCGATTCCTCCCTCGCCATGGCCGACATGGTTGAAGCAGGTTTAGGCATCGCACTTTTACCCTATGACATGTTCAAACGCAGAATTTCAGAAGGTCGCCTCGTCAAACCATTCCCCTTCGAAGTCACAACCGGCAAATATTGGCTCACCCACCTCAAATCCAAACCCGCCACCCCAGCAACCACCCTCTTCAAAAACTGGCTACTTGCTGAGGCACCGAAGCCCGTTCCTTAGGAAACTCAACCCAAGTCACCGTCCGTGTCTTGATAAAACAACGCAACGAATTGAAAGAAAAACCAAAACCTATCTCACACGTCTTCAACCTATCTTGGCTGAAGTGCTTTTCAGGCATGACTGGAAACGTCAGCGAGTGAGGATATGTTTCTCAGCGACAGAGCAAAGGATTCAATTAAGGTTGGGTTAGCAATGGTGATCGCTTACGCCATTGCGCTCTACATGGATTGGGACCGCCCGTATTGGGCTGGTCTGGCCGTTGCATTTATCTCGCTGGAAACATCAGGACAATCCTTCAACAAAGGCGCGCAGCGCATTGCCGGGACACTCCTTGCGGCGGTCGCAGCACTCCTGATCCTCTCCCTTTATCCGCAACAACGCTGGATGTTTATGGTTGTCTTATCCAGCTTTGTTTTAGTTTGCACCTATATGAAGAGCACAACACGAAACGCCTATTTTTGGAACGTGGCAGCTTTCGTAACAATTATTGTGGTTGTGGATTCATCAACAAGCAATGAGCCTGCCTTCTATACCGCAATGCTGCGGATTGAGGAGACTGCTTTAGGCGTGATCACCTACAGTGTGGTCTCAGCTGTCCTTTGGCCTAAGACATCAGCGAAAGCGCTTTACAGCACAGCCAGCCACCTGAGCCACGCTGCCCTTGGGATTTTTCAAGAAACATTGGACAACGGGTTCTCACGCGCTCCCCAACAGTACCTGAAGCAACAAGGCGACTTCTCATCATTACAGGCCAGATTCGAGGAGCTTTCCAATATTGCCCAACTCGAAAACTATGAAATCTGGGAAGTTCACGATTTATGGAAAGATGCCGCGAAACTGTGGGTTGATTACGAACGGGCAATAGAAGCGTGCCGGCAAAACATAGGTGACGTTCAAACAATTGAGCTTGAAAAACACCTGCCTTGGCGCACCCAATACATCAATGAAGTAGAGCAGCGCTTAACGGCTATCACTAAGATGTCTTTGGGAGAGCATTCGGACTACACCAGCCCACAACGCGAACTTCATATCAATAAAACCAATACTGCAGGTCTCAAGCAACTCGAAAAAGCAGCCCTGTCACTTTACGTCAATCAACTCACAAACATCGAACATATTACATATCAGCTATATGAGATAAACGCCGTCATCTTTGGCTTGCGCCAACGTACTGACACCACCTTTATAGTCGCGCCTACGCCTAAAAAGCACATCATAAATATAGGCGCTTTGAAGGGGGCTTTTCGCGCCTTCCTGTGTCTTTGGATCGCTTATATCGCCTATATCTATTCCCCAAATCTTCCAACTGGCCCCGTACTTTTGATCTTAGTAGGCGTGTATAGCATCTCCCTATCAACCGACCCGTATATCAGGCCTCTCAGGTTGTTGAAGATTGGCGTTTCATCAAACATATTCGCAGCCTGCATCTACCTTTTGATAATGCCGCATTTGCATAGTTTCTGGTCTCTTGGGGCTGTCATTTTCATATCAGTATTTTCCATCTCCTATTTCTTTCATTCACCTGAGGCAACTTTGGGAAGAATGTTTGGCTTGGCGAATTTCGTAATGACAACAGGCATAAGCAACACCCAGACATACAGCTTCAATTATGCAGTCGATCAATTACTCGTTTTCATCATAGTCGTGGCAATTTTTGCGTGTGTGTCTACATTCACATTTAACCTGCGCCCAGAGGTTCAATATCTCAACCTGCTACGCCGCTTCTTTAAAGGTGCAAGCTATCTTTTGTCAGATCAGAAAAACAAACACACAACAAAGGATTCCGCTTGGCAACGCTACCTCAGACGACACTACATAAACGAGATCGAAAGCATCCCTCATATCATTCGAGGCTGGATACCGGAGATCTCTCAAGACATTGAGAAAAGTGAACTGATCAAGATCACCGTTGTTCTTGAGGCACTTTCCATTCGCCTGTCAGTCCTGATGGATGAGTTCAAAACTGCTGAAAACAGCCAACTTTATGAGACGCTAAAGCATGACATTCATGGCTGGAGCACTCAGCTGATGACTGACTTCACAAAACTGGTGGAAGAGCCCTCATGTGAAACGTTAGAAGCGACTTTAAAACTACGCGAAACAAGACTCCCGGAAATAGAAGATAAAATCTCAAAGGCAGAGCAAGAACAGAGTAAATATGATGGAGAGTTAGGGGAAAGATTAAATATCTATCGCATTCTTGGAGGTATTCGCAGTGTTTATCAGGCATTAGAAGACTATGAAGAGCAATCTCAAAAAGTCGATTGGCCTTATCTGAAAGAAGTTCGTTTCTAAAGGAGTATGCGTCAATGAATGGATATCCTGGTGAATGGGCCATTGGGGCCGTTTACTTCCCCCCATTTCTGATCGCGTCTTTCTTAGGTTTGCTTCTCAGCTGGATCACATCACGTTTGTTAAACAGATACCGGCTTTCCAGATTCCTCCTCTATCCACCCGGCGTCTTCCTGGCTTTGGCCGTCATCTACACCGCAGTAATTGGAAGTTGGGTCATTCCGATATGAGAGCATTGAAACCCATACATAAAGCAATGATAACGGGCACGATCGTTGGCGTCGCAGTTCTCGCCTTCGCTTATAAATATTATGCCTACTTGCAAAATCCATGGACACGCGATGGTCAGGTCAGAGCGAACGTTATCCAAATCGCAACCCGCGTTTCCGGCCCAATCGTAGACCTTCCAATCAAAGACAATCAAAGCGTCCAAGCAGGGCAACTGCTTTTCCGCATCGATCCAAGAACATTTGAAGCAACCTTTGCTGAGAAGAAAGCGGATCTTGATCAAACGATCGATCAACTCAACGCGCTTGGAAAAGAACGCGAAGCCTCAGAAGCAAACGTTGCCCAGTATCGCTCGAACGTGGAGCAAGCCAGTTCAGAACTTCGCTCCTCCATCGCCACCCTGAAAAACATCAAGGGAAATCTGGACCGGAACGCCAAGCTGCTCAAAGACGGTTATGTCACGCAGCGCACATATGATCAGATTGAAAAGAGCTATATCGTCGCCCTCTCAGACACCGAAAAAGCTCAGTCGGGTCTCGCTCAAGCAGAAGCAGCTCTTGTAGAAGCTCAAGCCTCCCTTGCCAAGGTCATTGCAACACTTGGCGCAACAGGCGATGAAAACGCACAACTCCGCTCTGCAAAAGCAGCGTTACGCATGGCTGAGTTAGACCTTGGCTTCTCTCGTGTATCTGCACCTGTATCCGGCTACGTCACCAACCTTAACCTACGCCTGGGCAGTCAAACCGTTGAAAATGAGCCAGCCCTTGCCCTCGTAGATATTACCAGCTTCTGGATCGACGCCTACTTTCCAGAAACAAAAATCAGCAGGATCAACATCGGCGATAAAGTCATCATGACCCTGATGGCCTATCCTGATCAGGTGGTTCACGGAGAGGTCGAAAGCATCGGCTGGGGCATTTCTCAATCCGATGGCAGCACAGGCTCCGATCTGCTCCCTAACATCAACCCGACCTTCGAGTGGATACGCCTCGCCCAACGCATCCCGGTCCGCGTCAAAATCGCAGACATCCCCAAAGACATCCTCCTCCGCGTCGGCACCACCGTATCCGTCCTGGTCCTAACCAACACCGCCGCCGACAAATCCACCCCAGAAGAACCCCCAGCACCGCTGTTGTTTCAGTAAAGCAAGTTACTCCCCCTCACTTCTTCCCCCACGCCAACAGTGGTCCGAAGGTCGCCACGTAAACCACAAATGCCAGGATCCATGCTAGCGCTGACACATCGTAAAGCCTTGTTGCGAGGTCTGGGAATAGGCCTGCGGAGAAGCGGAGGAGGACTGATGTGGCCATTGCGCAGTAGAGGAAGGTGGCACCGCGGCTTGCTTTGAGCTCCTGACCAGTATGGCCGAGGGTTGCGCGGGTCATGACGGCTAAAGTCATCATACCCAGAACGCCAGCCATAAGCAGGTGTTGGGCTCCGGTGATGTCCAGTAGGTCTGGCAGGAGGATGGCAAAGCCAAGTGCAAGCAGGCCCAAGGGCATAAACAGATAGCTTGCATGCAGCACCAGAACCAGAGGTTCCTTGAAGGTATACTGCCCTTTCCAGCGAACCAGACGCACAAAGTGCAGCGCTCCGGCAATTAAAAGTATCACGCCCGCAAGCCAATGATCTTGAAGCGCAGTCCAGACAAGCAGTGCGATCAGGAGGGCAAGCAGTGAGATCTTGTCGAACACCTGCATCGGACTCGCTGGCAGGCTCTTGCTGCCTTGCTTCACCAGCCAGTTACGGGTGAAGGAGGGGATGATCCGCCCACCGATCAGGCCAACCATCAGAACCATGGTGGAGATACCCAGACGCATACCATAGCCCTGCGCTGCGTACCCATCGCTCCAGGCTTCCCAATGGAACAACAGGTTGGATGCAATGAGCACGCCCAGCAAACCCAGCACGATAAGGTTGCGCCAGTTTTTGCCTGCCATAATTTCACGCAGGCACGCAATGGCCAGCACCAATGGCATTGCAACGTCAAGCGCGGCAACAACGCCTGCAGGAAGATAGGCACCGAACAAGATTGCGGCACGGCCAATCACCCAAAGGCTGAACAGGACAATGAGCGGCCTGCCCACAATGGGCATCCGCCCGGTCCAGTTGGGAATAGCGGTCAGCAAAAACCCAGCAACAACGGCGCTTAGATAGCCGAAAAGGAACTCATGGGCGTGCCATGAGACCGGATCAAACGCAATCGGCAGCTCGATGTGCCCGGAAACGAGTGGTATCCAGAGCAGCATAAGCACGATTGCCCAGACTGCGCTGGCGAGGAAGAACGGCCTGAACCCATAGCTGAATAGTACAGGGCCTTGCCAGGATCTGACTTGTTCCATAGTGGTCGACATGAGGCGCTCTTTTGGCTTTATTGATGCGCGTGTGCACATTCAGTGATCGATGCGTTAGAGCGCGTTCCGTTTGATTGCATTCAATCAAACGACAAGAATTCGCTCCACCAAAGATGCTAGAGCGCGATGCGTAAATGAAAATGAACGCAACGTGCTCTAGCTTTTACAGTCAGCTTCATCAATCTAACTCACCATGTCCTTGACTATTATTAAGTGCACTCTGCATTTAAAGAATGTTCCCGAAAAGCGGTTTCGGTTTTCTGGTGAGAATATGCCTGGTCTAGAGCGTGTTCCCGAAAAGTGGTTCCGGTTTTTGGATAAGAATACGCGCAAAATTAAAGAGTTAGAGCTTGGTGCGTGAATGCATATGAACGCAACATGCTCTAATGAGAGGAGAGTGTCTCGATACGTCAGCTCGTCCAGGATATCTCTTAGCTGGCTTAGGACAATACAAGCACTGAAACCACCACATGGCCTCCCATGCAGTGTTGAACCAGAATTCCCGGAAGCCGGGATGAGCAAGGCGGCAGGCAATACCTGCGCTATTTGTTAGTAATGAGTCTTCGGCATTGGCTACACGCCTTGCCCGGGCTTTCTTGGGATGAACAACGTCGCCTCTTTTGCCTATAAGGCACGATAGCCGGTTTCCCGGAAAGACAGTGGCTTATCCAGTCAGGTTTCCATGCCCAAACAGTTCCTCCGTCTTTGACTGATACTTTCGCAAAAGCAAGTTTCCCTGCCGGTGCTCTTGTATCCGTCG